>CAJCJC010000203.1 GCA_903970575.1 Alphaproteobacteria bacterium | reverse complement strand
CCGCATATTCCCGCCGACATCGGTCACGACCACCGACATGTTGACGAGATTATTCTTGGCGCCCTCCGCGAACGCGGCGGCGGCGATTTTGGTCGCGGTATCGAGCGTGATCATGGCGTTATGGCTTTCCGGGGTAAGCTGGATGTTTCAAGTACGGTGTGCGGATTGGAAATCGGCTCTATTGCGTCCTGAGCTGGTCTAATCGCCCAGGCGCATATCGGTCTGCCTTAAGAGCGGCATGACTTCCCGGTTCCAGCGGGCGAGGCCGGCATGGTAATCGACCCAGCACAAGGCGAGGCCGTCCAGCCCCGCATTCGACAGGCTTTGCAGCGTGTCGACGATGTATTCCGGCGTTCCGACCAGCGGATAGCCGCCATAGCCGGCCTTGAAGTGGAATTTAAAGCGGTCATAGGCGGCCGGGTCGGTGATCACCTTGTCGACGCCAAGCTGATGGCAGAGATTCTGCACCGCAACGTCGTCGCCTTTTTCGACCGCGTAGTAGTGCAAATAATCCTCGGCCTCCTTTTGGGTGTCGCCGTGGACCACGTAGCCATAGGCCCAGATTTTGAGGTCGCGCCCGAATTCGGCCTTCGCGAAATCGCGGTAGGCGTCGATCCGGGCCTTGGTGCCTTCCAGATTGTCGGGATCGAGCAGGATAAACGCGACGTCGCAATGCTGGGCGCAGAAGAGACGGCCGGCGGGGGAGCCGCCCGCGTTCATGAGCGGCGGGTGGGGCTTGCGCAGCGGCTTCGGCAGCGAAACGGCCTTCGTCACCTTCAGGAAGTTGCCCTCGTAATCGAACGGCTCGTCCCGGGTCCAGAGCATCTTCAGGATGGTGACCCATTCGGCGGCGTATTCATACCGGGCGTCGTGCTCCAGCATGGTCGCGCCGAACATCTCCATCTCCGGCGCCGACCAGCCGCAGACGATATTGAGGCCAAAGCGGCCGCCGGTAATGTGATCGATGGTCGTCGCCTGCTTGGCGGCCATCAGCGGATGGATCACCGGGACATGCGACGTGGTCATCACGCCGATTTCGCGCGTCGCCTGCCCGATGCCCGCGGCCCAGGTATAGGTCTCGAAGCTGGCGGAGCTGAAATTGGTGACGCCGCCAAAGCCGGACCAGCGTCCGACTGGAACCAGGAGTTCAAATCCGGCGTCGTCCGCGGCCTGGGCCAGGCTGACATTCTTGTCCCAGGTTACCTCCATCACCCCGTCGGCGGTGGTGATGGCGCAGCCATGGCTGCAATTCTGAGAGAAAATTCCAAGCTTCAGCTTGTTGGGTCCATAAATCGGATGGACCTTGGCGTCGGAAATCAAAGGGTTTGGCCCCCATCGATGGCGATCTCGGCGCCGGTGACGAAGGTAGACCGGTCGGACGCCAAAAAGAGAATCATATCCGCCATGTCGGTCGGGGTGCCGATGCGGCCGATCGGATGCGATTTGATCAGCATGCCCTCCAGATCCTCTTTCTTCTGGCCCGGCAGCAAGTTGCGCCACAGCATCGGCGTCTCGACCGCGCCGGGCAGTATCGCGTTGACCCGTATATTATATTTGGCGAGCGCCTGAGCCGCCAGCCGGTTGACCGCAAGCGTCGCCGCCTTGGACGCGCAATAGGCGGCGGCGGCGGCCATCATCCGATGCACGAGGCCGGTCGAGATATTGACGATGCTGCCCCCGCCGCGCGGCTTCATCGCCGTCGGCGCATGCTTGCAGGCCAGGAAAACGCTGTCGGCGTTGACGGCGAAATGCTGCCGCCACAGCTCCAACGAGGTATCCTCGAAGCCGACATGCGGTTTGAAGAAGCCCGCGCAATTCACCAGGATATCGAGGCCGCCATATTCGGCGTTGGCGAAGGCCATCATCCCGGCCCAGCCTTCGTCCGACGTCGCGTCGAGCGGCCTGAAAACCGCCCCGCCGCCGATTTCAGCGGCAAGCGCCTTGCCGCCGGCCTCGTCGACATCGGTAACGATGACCAGGGCGCCATCCGCCGCCAGCCTGCGCGCGACCTCGGCCCCAATTCCGCCGGCCGCGCCGGTCACGATCGCTGTCTTACCGCTCAATTCCGTCATCCCGCGCCTCCATCATGGGCGATGATGCCCGCATTCCAAGTCAACAGCCAGTTCGCTCGACGGCCGATCTGCGCGTATGGCGCTTTGCCATGCAATTGCCGCGCGGATGACGCCCGCTATGCGGTCATAGGGCGATTTATAGATTTCACTCGATCCCATGGCGATAGTGTGGTTCGTCTCGCTCATCGCAACCAAGGACAATCGCATGACCAAATTCTGGACCGCAGCCGCGGCGATAGCCGCCCTCGGCGGCGCGGGCTATCTCGCGCTGACCAGCGGGGCGTTCAATCCGACCGAGGCCCAGAACCTAGCGAAATACCGAACGGCGGATTCGAAATTCATCGATATGGACGGGGTGCGAATTCATTATTACGACCAGGGCCAGGGTCCGGCGATCCTGCTGATCCATGGGTCGAGCGAGAGCTTGCGGACCTGGGATGGCGTCGCGGCGGCCTTGACCGCCCATTACCGGGTCGTCCGTTTCGACGTGCCCGATAATGGGTTGAGCGCTGCCGATCCGAAACGGCGATACACGGTCGAGGATGACGGCGTGCGCATTTCCGCGCTGATGGACATGCTCGGGATAGAGCGCTTCGCCATCGGCGGCTCGTCCTGGGGCGGCACCATCGCCTATAATTACGCGATCAATAACCCGGACAGGGTGGCCGCCCTGGTGCTGATCAGCATTCCGGGCCTCCGCCCGGTGAACGCGTATTTCAGCGCCTATCGCGGCCTCAGCAAGTTCGATTTATGGATGAATAATTATTATATGCCGCCCTCCCAGGTGGAGACATCGATCCGCAGCGTGACGGCGAATCCCTCCTTCCTCGATCCGGCCCTCATCAGGCAGTATCAGGACATGATCAATCAGCGCGGCCGGCCTGGAGAATGGCGCGCGCGCCTGGCGCAGCTCATCCCCGCCGAGGCGGACGCCAGGGCGCAGGTCGATCTCGCGAAGGTCACGGCCCCGACATTGATCGCCTGGGGCCGTAATAATCCTGCCTATGGGCCCGGTTGCGCCGACGATTTGGAAACCGTTCTGGTTAAGGCGCCGACGGTGAAGAAAGTCATCTATGACAATGTCGGCCATAAGGTCGAGCGGGAGGCGCCGGAACGGCTGGGGAAGGACATGGAGGCGTTCATGGCCGGCGTTTCGTTCAACCCGCCCTCCTAACGCCGCCCCATGCCCATCCGCACATTATTGGCCGCTTGCGCCGGCGCGCTGATCGAGGCCTATGATTTCTTCCTGTTCGGCGTGATGGCCGTGATATTCGCCGAGCTGTTCTTTCCAGCCGGCGACGGGCTGATGGGGCTTTTGAAAAGCCTGGGCACGGTATGGATTGGGCTTGCGATCCGGCCGGTTGGCGCGGTTGTCTTCGGCGCGCTCGGCGATCGCATCGGGCGCAAATCCACCTTCATCTTCACCTTGCTGCTGATGGGCGTCGGGACGGGCGGCGTCGGTTTCCTGCCGACCTACGCCCAATCCGGGTATTGGGCGCCGACGATGCTGGTCGCGCTGCGCATCTTGCAGGGCCTCGCCTATGGCGGGGAATATGGCGGCGCGGCGATCTCCATCG
>CAJCJC010000202.1 GCA_903970575.1 Alphaproteobacteria bacterium | reverse complement strand
CAGTCCAAGCGGCCGACAGTGCAGGTGGGCGACCCCTTTACTGAAAAACTGCTGCTCGAAGCCTGCCTGGAGCTGATGGAGACCGACTCAATCGTCGCGATTCAGGATATGGGCGCCGCCGGCCTTACCTCGTCGTCGATCGAGATGGCGGCCAAGGGCAAGCTCGGCATCGCCATTAACCTGGACCTCGTCCCGCAACGTGAATCCGGCATGTCGGCTTATGAGATCATGCTGTCCGAAAGCCAGGAACGGATGGTTATCATCCTGAAGCCCGGACGCGAGGCGGACGCCGCGGCGATCTTCCACAAATGGGAGCTCGACTTCGCGGTGATCGGCCAGTTGACCGATACCGGCCATCTGGTGCTGACCCGCCACGGCAAGGTCGAGGCTGATTTGCCCGTCTTGCCCCTGGTCGACGAGGCGCCGCGCTATAACCGGCCTTACGCGCCCACGCCAGCGCCCGCTCCCATATCAGCGACGAATTATAAGCTCCCTCGTCCAGCGCTGACGATCCTGCGGGAACTCGTTGGCTGCCCTGACCTCGCCTCGCGGCGCTGGATCACAGAGCAATATGACAGTCTGGTGCGCGGCGACACCGCCGCCGGCCCTGGCCAGGCCGACGCCGCCATCGTCCGCCTGCCCGACAACCACGGGCGCATCACCAATCGCGCCATCGCCATCACAACGGATTGCACGCCGCGCTATGTCTTGGCCGATCCCCAAATGGGCGGTCGCCAGGCGATCGCCGAGGCGTGGCGCAACCTCACCGCCGTCGGCGCGCTGCCCATCGCCGTTACGGACAACATGAATTTCGGCAGCCCGGAAAAGCCCGTCATCATGGGGCAGTTCGCCTTCGCCATCGAGGGCATGGCTGAGGCGTGTAGGGCGCTCGATTTTCCGGTCGTGTCCGGCAATGTCAGCCTCTATAACGAGACCAGCGGCGATCCCATCCTGCCCACCCCCGCGATCGGCGCCGTCGGCCTTATCGAGGATATCGCCAAGATCGCGCGTATCGCATTTCCGGCCGAGGGCCTTACGATCCTGCTGATCGGCGAGAGCGCCGGAGAACTCGGCCAATCCCTCTATGTGCGCGAAATCCACGGCGTCGAGGCCGGCTCCCCGCCTTCGGTCGATCTGGCGGTCGAACGCCGCAACGGGGATTTGGTGCGCGGCCTGATTCAAAGCGGGCTTATCGCCGCCTGCCACGACGTGTCGGATGGCGGCATTTTGGTCGCGCTGGCGGAAATGGCGATGGCCGGCGGCGTCGGCGCGACGCTCGATCTTCCGGACGAGGCCGCCATCCTCTTTGGCGAGGACCAAGCCCGTTACGTGATCGCGACAGGATTTCCCGCGGAGATCGAGCTGCGGGCTGTCGAGGCGGGGGCGCCAGTCAGGCGGATCGGCGTAACCGGGGGCGATGCGCTGACGACATCAAGCGGCGCGATCGCGGTCTCGGAACTGAGCGCCGCGCATGAAGGCTGGATGCCGGGGTACATGTCCGGGTGAATTCAGCCATTCTCTAACCGCTTAAGATGGATTTCCGCTGGGCCTGCGCGACGCCTCTCCGTGGTCGAAGATAAAATTCAGCCGGGACCGGATGTCGTCCCGGAAAAGGAGGGGGGATCGCTTGCGGGGAAAGTATCTTCAATGGCGGCGTCGACCGCCGCCGACTGGGCGCGCTTGGCGGGGGCGCTGACGCCCTGGACATGGCGGGAACCATCGGAATTCTGGGCTTTTGTGTAAAGCCACCCGCCCACCAGAACCAAGGTGAGCAGGCGGGACGCGCGTAAGAGGCTAAACGCGCCCAACGCCATCAGAACCGGCGGTACGATCGCGCTCAAATCTTCCAGCGGCGAGGGCTTCAGGGTCAGACTCTGGTCATCCGGCATGGGAAACTCCTGCAATATTCGCGATCCTGCGACTACCGGAGCGAACCCGATTTGCCTTCCCTCTGTTCCGCCGTCACTCGGACAGGGTGACGCTGAAATCCTCGGTCACGGGGTTCGCCAATAGAGTTTTGCACATGGCGTCCAGATCGCGCGCAGCCGATTCCGTGTCGGTGGCGGTCGGCAGATCGATTTCGATCAGCTTTCCCTGCCGCACTTCGCCCAGGCCGGAATAGCCCAGGCCCGCCAGGGCGCCGCCGATGGCCTTGCCCTGGGGGTCTAGAATGCCGGGCTTCAGACGAATCTCGATGCGCGCCTTCACGATGTTACTCGCCCGAGACCAGCGTCGGCCCTTCGTTCAGGCCTTCCTCCGGCATGATCCCAAGCCGGCGGGCCACCTCGGAATAAGACTCGACCACGTTTCCGAGATCTTGGCGAAATCGATCCTTATCGAGTTTCTCGTTGGTTTTCAGATCCCAAAGCCGGCAATTATCCGGGCTGATCTCGTCCGCCAACACGATGTGCATTTCATCGTCGATCCAGATTCGGCCGAATTCGAGTTTGAAATCCACGAGCTTGATTCCGATGCCAAGAAACAGCCCGGTTAGGAAATCGTTCACCCGCACGGTCAATGCGACCATCTCATCGAGCTCGTGCGGCGTCGCCCATTTGAACGCCGTGATGTGCTCTTCCGAGACCATCGGGTCGCCCAACTCGTCCTTCTTATAGAAATATTCTATGACCGACCGCTCCAGCGGCGTCCCTTCGGGCACGGCGAACCGCTTGGTGAACGATCCGGCCGATATGTTTCGTATCACCACCTCGATCGGGATGATTTCGACCTCGCGCACCAGTTGCTCGCGCATGTTCAGCCGGCGCATGAAGGCGGTCGGCACGCCGATCTCCGCGAGTTTGGTCATCAGATAGGCGGAGATGCGATTGTTCAGGACGCCCTTGCCCGAAAGAATTTCGCGCTTCTGCGCATTGAACGCGGTGGCGTCGTCCTTGAAATACTGAATCAGCGTTCCGGGCTCGGGCCCTTCGAACATCGTCTTGGCCTTGCCATCGTAAATGCGTCGGCGTCTCGACATTGCGAATAATCCTTCTGAGCGACGGCGTTTTGCTGTGAAGCTATATTTGGGAGACATGGGGAACGACGCGCGCGAGGGCTTGCGCGACTTCCCCTTTTCAACACCCTAACGTAGCCCTTCACGGCCGCGGGTTCAATGTCAGGGCGTCTCTATGTCGATCCAGGTCAGCGGCCCCTCGGCGGCGGCGGCGAAACGCCAGATCGGCGCGACGCCGACATGCTCGATCGCGGGAAGCGCGATCAGGCTCGAGGACACGGTGCCGAATCGGCCCGGATCGCCCGACGGTACGCCGGCGATGAACATGGCGCCGCCTGGGCCGCTCCCCGGCTCCTGCTCTCTGGACGCTAGCAGCGTCTCCCATCCCATCCAATCTCCGGCCGCCGGATCCGGAATGGCGGCGGTGGCGAAGCGCGGACGATAACGCCTGATGCGGGGAGAATTCGGATCGTCGGCCTCCATCGCCGTCACCATCGTCAATCCTTCAGCCAATGGCGTGACGGAGATTGCATCGCCCTTCGCCGCGCCGCCGCGGTGACACAGTAGAAACGCGTCCCGGTTATCCGCGATCACGAGGTTGAAAGGTCGATAGGCGCGCGGGTCCAAGGCGGTCAGCGCCGTGGCCGCGTCCGTCGCGTCGACATGGTCGAGCGCGTCCAGCACCAATTCGCCCCGGCTGCGCTTGCCCGCTTCCGGACCGAGCGTTCCCTGCCGGTTCAGCACCGCGGCGACCACACCTGAACCGTTAACGCCAAGCCAGCTTCCCCCCGCCAGTACGTCCATTCCCGCCACGATCTCAGGCCGGTCCGGCCAATGCGCCGCGGGCGGCAGCCACTGTCTGTCATGTCGTTCATCACGATTGGCCGCGATCAAGATCGGCCAGTCGTGACCGGTTCTTTTTAAGATCACGACGCTGCACATGGTTGCCCTCCCCTAAGCCCGTTATCCTGGCATGTGCGGTATTCCGCCAGCTCGTCCTATGTGAAGCTCGTGCATATGGATTCATTCATGTAAAGTAGGTGGGCGCCATGACAGACCGTTGTTACCTTCCCTTGACCCGCTTGGGGCGCTCTGATATCCGCGCTCAGCCTTACTTCCAACGCGCAAAGGCCTTCAAACACGCAAAGGACTGCCGCTAACGCGGTCGTGTGATCTTCATTGATGTCGGATTCTGAACTCTTTCGCGAGGTTGACGAGGATTATCGGCGTGAACGCGTGGTCGCGTTCTGGCGTAGCTATGGCGCGATCATCGCGCTGACTATTGCCCTGGCTGTCGCCGCCGCCGCCGCCTATAACTATTTTCATGCGCGGTCCCAGGCCCGTAACGCAGCCGAAACCACCGAGTTCGAGGCTCTGCTCTCCGGCGTTCATCCGGGCGCCGAGGCTGCGTCCGCCGATGCCCTCGCCGCTTTCGCGGCTCAGGCGACGCCTGCTCAGGCGACGCTCGCGCTGTTGACCGAAGCGTCCTTGCGTCAGCGCGCGGGCAATCTTGTCGGCGCCTCTCAGATTTATCATGAGATCGCCGATGGCTCCTCCGCCGACCCTCTGCTCCGCGATCTGGCGGTGGTCCGGCTCGGTTATGTCGCCTCGGACGAGGCGAAGCCGGAGCCGCTGATCCCCCGATTGCAGGAGATCGCGGCTAAGGACAGCCCGTGGCGCTACGACGCGCGGGAAGCGATCGGGCTGTTGACCGCGCGGGCTGGACAGCGCGATCAAGCCGCGAAAATGTTTTCGGATCTTGCGGCCGATCCTGGCGCGCCTCCCGACATGGTGGGGCGCGCTCATGCGCTCGCCGAACTTTATAGCGGAAAATGAATCTTATGCCGCGTTTCCGATCTAATCGTTTTGTTTTGGCCGTTTGCGCGCTGAGCGTGTTGGGCGGATGCGATACCATCTCCAGTATCTTCGACGGCTCCAGCACGCCAAAGCTTCCCGGCAAGCGGGTTTCGGTGCTCGCGGTCGAACAGAAGCTCAAGATCGACCAGACATTGGGTAAGGTGGAGGTCACCTTGCCGCCGCCCGTCACAAACCCCGATTGGCCGCAGATCGGCGGCAACGCCGCGCATAATCCGGGTCCGCTCAGCCTTGGGGCCGATCTTCATCAGGTCTGGGCCGTCGATTCGGGGGAAGGTCCGGAAAGCCACCTTCTCTATACCGGCACGCCCATCGTCGCCGACGGCAAGATTTTCGTGCTCGACACCCAGGCCGAGGTTTCCGCGCTCGATCCGACCAGCGGAAAATTACTATGGCGCGTTCGCATCTCACCGCAGGATGCGCGCACCGATACGCTGGGCGGCGGTCTTGCCTATGGGGGCGGCCGGCTCTTCGTCACCGGCGGCTATACGGAAATTCAGGCGCTCGACCCCAGCAATGGCGGCCTGGTCTGGCGTCGGCAGTTGACCGCTCCGCCGCGCTCCGCCCCCGCCTACACGGATGGCCGGTTGTATTTGACGACCCTCGACAATCAGACACAGGTTCTGAACGCCGCCGATGGCACGACCATCTGGACCCATGCCGGTCTCCCGCAATCCGAGGGGGTGCTCGGCCAGGCTATCCCGGCGGTCGATTCCACCATCGCTGTCATTCCCTATTCCTCGGGTGAGATTTTCGCGCTGCGTGTCGAAACCGGGCGAATCGCCTGGCAGGACAATCTGGTTTCGATCCGCCATACCAATGCGTTATGGAGCCTGACGGATATCAGCGTGCCGCCGGTGATCGATCATGGCGCGGTCTATTCGGTGTCCGAGGGTGGCCGCTTAGTGGCGATCGACGAACGAACCGGCGCGCGCATGTGGCAGCATGAAATCGGCTCGAACAATATGCCTTGGACGGCCGGCGACTTTATCTTCATGCTCGACACCAGCAACGAGCTGGTCTGTTTCTCACGGGACAAGGGCGGCGTCCGCTGGATAACGCAGTTGCAAACCCATGAAGACATGGAGAAGCGGAAACATCCCGTATACTGGCAGGGCCCGGTGCTGGCTGGAGGCCGCCTGATTCTCACGAACTCGATGGGCCAGATCGTCGAGGTTTCGCCTCAGGACGGCCGGGTGATGAGCACGATGGCGGCGTCGGATGAAGTCGACGTCGCGCCGGTTGTCGCCGACAACACCTTGTATATCCTGTCGAATGACGGCGTTCTCGCCGCCTATAAGTGACCGATCCTGAAGATAGCGACAAAACGGGCGCCGGTGACAAAGCCGATGGCGGGATCGATCACGGTCTCGCCACAGTCGCCATAATCGGCCGTCCAAATGTCGGCAAGTCGACGCTCTTTAATCGCCTGAGCGGCAAGAAGCTCGCCTTGGTCGATGACATGCCGGGTGTGACCCGGGACCGGCGCGAGGCGGACGCGACCCTCGCGGGGGCTCCCTTCCGGGTGATCGACACCGCCGGCCTCGAGGACGTGCGCGATTCCAGCTTGGAGGCGCGGATGCGCCGCCAGACCGAACAGGCTGTGCGCGACGCCGACGTCGTTCTCTTCGTCATCGATTCCCGTGAAGGCGTCGCGCCCCTGGATGAACTGGTCGCGCGCGATCTTCGCCGCCAGAAGACGCCGATCATCCTGGTCGCCAACAAAGCCGAAGGGCGCGCCGGCATCCCCGGCATCGGCGAGGCCTATAGCCTCGGCTTCGGCCGTCCGATCGCGATCTCCGCCGAGCATGGGGAGGGCATGGGCGATCTGTTCGATGCGCTCGCCCCGTATATCGACAAGCCCCGCCTCGACGACGACGAAGACTCCGATGAAGCGCATGGCCGCATCCATGTCGCCATCGTCGGTCGCCCCAATGCCGGCAAGTCCACGCTGATGAACGCGCTTCTCGGGCAAGACAGGGTGTTGACCTCGCCCGAGGCCGGCACCACGCGCGATTCGATCGCGGTCGATTTCGAGCATGACGGCAAGACGCTGCGTCTCATAGACACCGCAGGCATGCGCCGCCGCGCCCGCGTGTCTGAGCGTGTGGAGCAGATGGCCGTCGACGATGCGCTGCGCGCCATCCGTCTGGCGCATGTCGTCATACTGGTGCTGGACGCCGAGGCCGTACTCGACAAGCAGGACCTGACCATCGCGCGCTGGGTGCTGGAGGAGGGACGGGCGCTCGTGATCGCCATCAATAAATGGGATGCGGTCAAGGACCGCAAGGCGTCGCAACAGCGGCTCTCGGACCGCCTGCAAACGTCGTTGCCACAGGTGGTCGGCATCCCCACCGTCACCATCTCGGCGCTGCGTGGGCAGAGGCTAGACGCCCTTTTGGACGCGGTATTGAAAATCTACGAGGTGTGGAACCGTCGCGTTTCGACCGGGCAGCTCAACCGCTGGCTGGAGGCGATGCGCGACGCCCACCAGCCGCCGCTCGCCAACGGCCGCACCAACAAGCTGCGCTACATGACCCAGGTCAAGGCGCGGCCGCCAACCTTTGCCCTGTTCCTGACTCAGCCGACTGAACTGCCAGATTCCTATCAACGCTATCTGGTCAACGGCTTGCGCGGCCCCTTCGGCCTCGAAGGTGTCCCGATCCGCCTCCTGCTGCGCGGCGGCGCCAAGAATCCCTACGCGGAGGAGTGACGGCGGCGATCGTCCGCTGGAGCTTTTGAAGGATTCGCGGTATTTGATGATAATGGAACGTGAAGATGTCATTGCTCGACTTAAAGCTCATGAACCAGAGTTACACGCGCGTGGCGTTCGCCATGCTGCGCTGTTCGGATCATTGGCGCGAGGCGAGGCCAGGCCCGATAGCGATATCGATATATTTGTCGAGTTGGAGCCCGATGCCCCAATAGGCATCTATGAGTATGTCAGCATTAAGCAGTTCATTAGTGACCTCTTCTCCGAGCGCGTGGATATTGCGCACCGCAAGGCTCTTAAACCTTACGTGCGGCGCGAGGCGGAGCGTGATGCGATCTTTGTCTTCTGAACGCGATCGTCAAACCTTGATCGATATCCAAGAGAATGCATGCTTGGCGCGCGACTTTACTAATGGATTGAGCTACGCGGCATTTGCATCGGATCGCCGCACCTTTTATGCCGTCACTCGATGCCTCGAAATTATATCCGAAGCGAGCCGGCGACTTAACGATGAGGTACGTGCTCGACACAGTCATTTGCCATGGCGTGCCATCCTTGGGGCTGGAAATGTCTACCGTCATGATTATGACGTCGTTATCGAGAGCCTAGTTTGGCGGACCGTTAATGAAGATTTACCCACGATAATTCTATTTGCCGAAACCGAGCTGAGCAGGTTTTAGAAAATCATATGACATTTTGGCTCAGCTCGTTTGTCTCCCCTGTCGGCGAACTCACCGTCGTGGTTGATGGGGAGGGGGCTGTGAAGAGTCTGCAATTCGGTCGTCTGGCGCCGCAGGCCATGATCCGGGACGCCGCCGCCATTGCTCCCGTTCGCACCCAGATCGAGCAATATTTCGCCGGCGAACGGCGCGAATTCGACCTGGATCTCGCGCCGGACGGCACTTCTTTTCAGCGCGCCGTGTGGCGCGGCCTCCTGGCCATCCCGTTCGGCGATACGCTGAGCTATGGAGCCCTCGCGGCGCGCATCGGCCATTCCGGCGCCTTCCGCGCCGTAGGTGCGGCTAACGGCGCCAACCCGATCGCCATCATCATCCCGTGCCATCGCGTAATCGGCGGCGATGGCCAGCTGACAGGCTTCGGCGGCGGCATTCCGATCAAGGCCGCGCTGCTGGCGCACGAGGGTGTTCTGTCGCGCGCGGCGGCGATGAAAGCCGACCGTCGAACGCGGATCGGCGTTTCGAGGCCGGTGGCCGCAACGCTTCCCGGAATCGACTTCGGCGCGAGCGCCCGTTAGGTTATAGGTGCAAATGAAGATCGAAATGGGAATCGTTAAGATGCGGCTTCGATTAAGTAACCCCGTCCTTTCCGATCTTGCCACGCTCGACTGTCAGGCTCTCGCGGACACGGGCGCTTTGCATCTTTGCATCCCGGAACACGTCGCCCTTCAACTAAAGCTGAAGGAACAGGAACGGCTCGAGGTGACGCTGGCTGATGGGTCGAGACGCTTCGTTCCGTATGTCGGCCCGATTCGGGTCCAATTCGATAACCGTCAGTGCTTTGTCGGCGGCATGGTCATGGGGGATGAGGTGCTGCTGGGCGCTATCCCGATGGAGGATATGGATATTGTCGTGCGTCCAATAACGCGCGACGTGGCGGTCAATCCCGCCAGCCCCAATATGCCGATGTCGATCGCCAAGGGTTTCTCGAGCGCTGCGTCCATCTAGCCCATGAGCATATCGACTAATTCACGCGCCGCTTGCTCCGGCGCCCGCTGGGTTCCCATGGCTTCGCCGGGAAACGCCTTCGCCCGTAATTTGGTCGACATCGGTCCGGGATCGAACGCCATGATTTTTAGCCGCGATGCGGCCGCCTCGATCGCCCAGGCTTCGGCCATCTGTTCCAGCGCCGCTTTCGAAGCGCCGTAGGAGGCCCAGTAGGCGCGTGCGGCCACCGCCGTGCGGTCGGTCACGAACACCGCCTTGCCGGCCGGCGCGGCGCGCAGCAGCGGGTCGAGCGTCGCGGCTAGACGTTGGTTCGCGGTGAGGTTCACCGCCATCACCCTGTCCCACACCTTGGGATCGGCCTGGGGTAGGGCGCAAAGCTGACCCAGATCGGCCGCCGCCGCGACAAAGATGTCGAGCTTACCAAACCGTTGAAACAGCGTTGGTCCGAGAGAGGCCAGCTTGTCGGTTTCGAGAAGGTCGACCGGCATCAGCGTGGCCTGCCCACCCACCGCGCGCACCTGGTCGTCCGTTTCCTCAAGTCCGCCCACGGTGCGCGCCAGCACCACCACATGCGCGCCCTCGACGGCGAGCGCGACGGCCGCCGCCGCGCCCAATCCGCGCGATGCACCGGTGACGAGGGCGATCTGGCCGGAAAGCCGCCCCGTCACGCGCGGCTTTCGAACATCAGAGTCAGCTCCGGCTGCGTCGCGCGCTGGTCGCGGTCGGTCAGGCTGATCGGATATTCGCCGGTAAAGCAGGCGTCGCAGAACTGTGGATGTTGTGCGTTGCGCGAGGCCTCGCCCATCGCCCGGTAGAGCCCGTCGATCGAGATGAAGGCGAGGCTGTCGGCCCCGATGAAATCGGCCATTTCCTGTACGGAATAGCGATGGGCCAGCAGCTTTTCCTGCTCAGGCGTGTCGATGCCGTAAAAGCAGCTATGGGTTGTCGGCGGACTCGAAATCCGCATATGGACCTCGGTCGCGCCCGCCTGCCGCACCATCTCGACGATCTTGGTCGAGGTCGTGCCGCGCACGATCGAATCGTCGACCAGGATGACGCGTTTACCTTCCAGGATGGATCGGTTGGCGTTGTGCTTCAGCTTAACGCCCAAATTACGGATCTGATCGGTCGGTTCGATGAAGGTGCGGCCGACATAATGATTGCGGATGATGCCAAGCCCGAACGGCACGCCCGATTCCGCCGCGTAGCCGATGGCTGCCGGAACACCTGAGTCAGGCACCGGCACAACGATATCCGCCGGTACGCCAGCCTCCCGCGCCAACTCAGCCCCGATATGTTCGCGCGCCTGATAGACCGAGCGATTCTCGATCCGGCTGTCGGGACGGGCGAAATAGATATATTCGAAGATACAAAAGCGGCGGTCAGCCTGCACGAACGGTCGAATGCTATGCACGCCCGAGCTATCGATGACCACCAGCTCGCCAGCCTCGACATCCCGCATATAGGTAGCGCCGATAATGTCGAGCGCGCAAGTTTCCGACGCGAGCACGAAGCTATCGCCGAGTTTGCCCAGCACGAGCGGACGCACGCCATGCGGATCGCGCACGCCGATGAGCATGCCCTCCGCCAGGCATACGAAGGAATACGCGCCCTCGACCTGCCGCAACGCTCCGACCACCCGGTCCAGTACGCTCCCGCCCAGCGCGAACGCCATCAGGTGGAAAACGGTTTCCGTGTCGGTCGTCGATTGAAAGAGCGATCCCCGCTTGATCAACTGACGACGAAGCTGCAGCGCGTTCGTCAAATTGCCGTTATGACCAAGAGCGAATCCGCCGAAATCGAATTCGAAATAAAGCGGCTGAACGTTGCGAAGAACCGTGTCGCCTGTCGTGGAATATCGATTGTGGCCGATTGCGGCCGACCCCTTCAGCATGCGCATTACGTTAGGATTGGCGAACGTGTCGCCAACATGGCCGAGCGCCCGGTGGGCGTGAAAATGCTGACCGCTGCAGGTCACGATTCCGCTGGCTTCCTGCCCGCGATGTTGCAGGGCGTGCAGCCCGAGAACCGTCAGCGCCGCCGCGTCGGGATGGTTGAATATCCCGAACAGGGCGCATTCTTCCTTGGGATGATCGTCGTCCTCTGTATCGAATGGCAAAGTCGTCAGCATCGCCGGCCCTTCACTTTCTAGATGTCGTGTCGATCAGACGCTGCAGATCGTCATTCGCATGGCGGTTATAGACCGGCGCGGGCGCCGAGTCGTGTTTGGCGTCGCTATCGCCGTTCGCGGCCGGCGGCGGAAGCTGTAAATCCACCGGGAGGTCATTGGCCAGTTCGGGCGGCGCCCATCCGCGCAGAATATTGGCTCCCCGCGCCATCATCGGCGCCGTCCGGGCCCCGCGCACGATATCCGGGTTTAGCCAGATGATCAGCATATAGGCGAGGGAAACTAGAATTGCGCCCCTTACCAGCCCAAAAAGAAGGCCGAGCGACCGATCCACCGCTGTCAGCGCCGATCCACGCACGAAACGCGCGATGATGTGACTGAGGAGGGAAAATACAATCAGCGTGACCACGAATAAGCTGACCGCGGCCGCGATATCGGCGGCCAGCTTGCTTGTGATCCAATGCTCGAATTTCGGCTGGACTAACGGAAATCCATAAAGGGTGACCAAGGAGGCGCCGATCCAGGACCCCACGGTCAGCATTTCGCGGACGAATCCGCGCAGAAAGGCGATCAGCGCCGATATGGCGATAATCCCGATGACGATGGCGTCGATCGTGTTCATGCCTGAAATCCCTTGGCGACCCGCGCCCGCCCTTGGCGATCGAAAGTGCGATCGCTCGAGGAGCGGTCAACGGCGAATAGAGGCAACAACTTACTCAAATGGTCAATTTCGGTGACGGTCACGGCCTGCGGACCACGTGCGCTTGGAGCGGCGCCGGATGATTTGGGTTGCCGGCGGCGAGGGACGATCGCCTGGGTAAAGCCCAGCTTGGCGGCTTCCTTGAGCCTAAGCTCCGCCTGCCCAACGCCGCGAACCTCGCCCGCCAGG
>CAJCJC010000201.1 GCA_903970575.1 Alphaproteobacteria bacterium | reverse complement strand
GCGATCGATCGCATCCGCGACCTCATAGGCTTCTTCAATGGTGTAGGGCGCCACGGTGGCGAAATTCTGGGCCAAATCCCAAGGGCAGCCGCCTTCGGCGTCTCGCAATCGCGCCATGACCGCGATGAGGCGATCTATGGGGCGGGCGGAACGGAAATCTGGATCGTCGGTCATCGGCACATTCTGACAATTAAAAAAGCACCATAGCCGATGTTGTGACCTCCGCCAGTAGCTTTGGCCATTAGGTCGATCACCGGACGCGTATGCACATAGCTGCTTTGTGGCGCAATCCACGCTCCTTTCGGCGATGGATGTTTACCTCCCAATCAAATCTGTATGATCGTATCGTTAATATTGTTGAGAACCGGTTAGGAAAATGACAGGCGAACGGGTTTACCTTTATGACACCACGTTGCGGGACGGCGCCCAGACTCAAGGTGTGGATTTCACGGTAGCCGATAAGATCGCGATCGCGCACGCGCTCGATCAGCTTGGGATCGATTATATCGAGGGCGGGTGGCCGGGCGCCAATCCCACGGATGACGCGTTCTTCGCGGAGCCGCCTGTGTTGACCCGCGCACGCTTCGCCGCGTTCGGCATGACCCGGCGCGTTGGGCGCAGCGCAGGCAACGATCCGCAAGTTTCGGCGCTGTTCAACGCCAATACCGCCGCGATCTGCATCGTCGGCAAGGCCTCGGCCATCCAGGTGACAACCGCGCTCGGCATCAGCCTCGACGACAATGTCATGGTGATCGCCGATACGATCCGCGCGATCGTCGCCGCCGGTCGCGAGCCGCTGTTCGACGCGGAGCATTTCTTTGACGGATATCGCCAGGACCCAGACTACGCCACGCGCTGCGTCGAGGCCGCCTATCAGGCCGGCGCCAGATGGGTCGTCCTCTGCGACACGAATGGCGGCGCCCTGCCGGACGCGGTGCGGCAGGCCGTGACCGATATCGGCAAGGTGATTCCTGGCGACCATCTGGGCGTTCATACGCATAACGATACCGAAAACGCGGTCTCCAATTCCCTGGCCGCCGTGGCCGCCGGCGCCCGCATGATCCACGGCACCTTGAATGGGCTGGGCGAGCGCTGCGGGAACGCCAATCTCATCACGCTCTTGCCGACCTTGATGCTAAAGCTCGGCTATAAGACAGGCGTGACCCTGGAGGGGCTCAGTCAATTGCGCCATGTCAGTCGCTTGGCGGATGACCGCCTCAATCGGATCCCGGCGCGGGGCGCGGCCTATGTCGGCGACAGCGCTTTTGCCCATAAAGGCGGCCTGCATGTTTCCGCGGTTGAGAAGGACCCGAGCCTTTATGAGCATATCGACCCGGTCCTTGTCGGCAACACGCGCAGGGTCATCGTCTCCGATCAGGCAGGCAAATCGAACGTCCTGTCGCGCTTTCGGGAGATCGGCATCGAAGCCGACCCAAAGGACGAACGGATTGCCCGGCTTGTCGAGCAGGTGAAGCAACGCGAATACGAGGGCTATGCCTATGATGGGGCGGAGGCGAGTTTCGAGCTGATGGCCAGGCGCGCGCTGGAGGCGGTGCCGGTGTATTTCCGCCTGCAATCCTTCCGGATTCTGGACGAGCGCCGATTCAACGCCGCTGGACTCCTGGAAACCTTGTCCGAGGCCACGGTGAAGGTCTCGGTAGGGGAGGAACTCGTCATGGCGGTCGCCGAGGGCAACGGCCCAGTCAATGCGCTGGACGGGGCGCTGCGCAAGTCGCTGGCCCCATCCTATCCGGAACTCGCGGGCATAAGGCTGATCGATTATAAAGTGCGCATCCTGAACTCGAAGGACGGCACTCGCGCCGTCACCCGCGTGATGATCGAGAGCGCCGACGCCGAAGGCCAGCGCTGGACCACGGTCGGCGTTTCCCCCAACATCATCGAGGCATCGTTCGAGGCGCTTGAAGACAGCCTCACCTGGCGGCTTTTCCACAAGAGAGCGCGGATTATCCCGCTGGCGGGCGAGGGCAGGCGGGCGGTGAGGTAGGCGCTCCGATAGCGCTTGACAATCAGAAACCACAGCCATACGTGTATGATAATTATCATACAGATTGGGCGCACAGATTGGGCGCCGCGAAACTCTGGCGCGTGGAGGATGATATGCCGCCTTTTGACCGCGCCGTCTTGAAATGGGCTGGGATCGGCTGTTTGACCGCTCTGATCCAGTATTTTGTGATACCCGATCATGGTCATCCCAGGCCGCCAGGTCAGTTTGTTATCATCGCGTCCATATCCGCGATTATCGGCTTTTTCGGTGACCGATATTTTCAGCCTTGGCTGGAGCGGCGGCGAGATGCCGAGGACGAACGGCGTATTGAATCAGAGCGGTGGCGGATGAACTGATGCTCGACACGCTGCATATCGAGGCCAATGGCGTCCCGATCTATGTCCAGATTCGGGATCAGATCTTGGCCGCGATCGGCGCGGGCGCGTTGCGGCCGGGCGACCGCATGCCGACGATGCGGCAGGTCGCGGTGGCGCTGAAAGTCGACCTCAATACAGTCCGGCACGCCTATGAGGCCGCGCGCGAAACCGGCGCGATCGTGCTGGTAAAAGCGCGGGGCACGTTTGTCGCCGAAACACCCCCGTCAATCGGTGTGGAAAGTCAGGTCGCTCATATCGAGCGTATGGCGCATCAGACGATCGCCATCGCGCGTGCTGGAGGGGTCGACCCGTTTTTGCTCGCGCGACGAATCGTCGAAATCACACACGGAGACGTACAATGAATCCGCGCAACTCAAGTTCTCCCTCCGGCATTCTGACCATACTTTTCATAGGCTTGGCGGCTGGCTCGTTTTATTGGGCCACGATCGGAAGCGCGGACGCATTCTATGCGCCGGCGGCGATCTTCGGTCTGCTCGCGCTCCTGACGCCACTCTCGCTTCAAATGGCGAATCAGTGGGAAAAGGCGGTGGTTCTAAGACTTGGCAGGCTACATGCGATCAAAGGGCCTGGTCTTTTCTTGATCATGCCCTTCGTCGATGCCGTGACCGTTTGGATCGATCAGCGTATCCAGACCACCGAGTTCAACGCCGAGCAGGCTCTGACACGCGATACGGTGCCGACCAATATTGACGCCATCCTGTTCTGGCAGGTCCACGACCCGGAGCGGGCGGCGCTTGAGATCACGGATTACCGGCAAGCGATCGGCCGAGTGGCGCAGACCTCCTTGCGCGAGATGATCGGCTCGTCGCCGCTGACAACCCTGTTGTCAGATCGCAAGAATGCCGATCAGCTTCTTAAGGACGAGATTGGGCGCAAGACCGCTGACTGGGGTGTTTCTGTCATCTCGGTCGAAATCCGCGATGTCGCGATCCCCGCCGCGCTTCAGGATGCGATGAGTCGCCAGGCGCAGGCGGAACGTGAGAAGGAGGCTCGGGTCATTCTTGGGGCAGCCGAACTTGAGGTGGCGCAGAAATTTCTCGATGCCGCCAATATCTATGCCCAGAATCCAGCCGCGCTTCAGTTGCGTGCGATGAATATCATCTACGAAACCACGAAGGAGCGGGGGGCCACCATCTTGATCCCGACGATGATGGTCGACAGCATGAATACAGGGGGAATTATGAGCTTGGCCGCGATGGCGAACAAGGACATTACCACCGCGCCGGGCGCTCCCTCACCCTGGACGTCTAAGTAAGGCACGATACTCCACGGCATAAGCATTTCTCTTCCCATCCGGTATTCGCGATGGTCTATTGGCCTCGGAAATAACCGGAGATAGGGATGAGCGTCGCTGCTTTGGAATCATCGTCGCTCAAGCCCAATCATGGCATTCGGGCGGTGGCGGCGGCGTCTATCGGCAATCTGCTCGAATGGTATGATTTCACCGTTTACGCCTTCTTCGCCGTCTATATCGGCCGAAACTTTTTGCCGAGCGACGACCCAAATCTTGATCTCATAAAGTCGTTTCTTGTGTTTGGCGTCGGCTTTGTGGTGCGGCCGCTCGGCGCCGTCGTCATTGGCCTTTATGGTGATCGCGCTGGCCGAAAGGCGGCGCTGACCCTGACGATCATGATCATGGCGGCCGGGACGGCCTTGATCGCCTTCGCGCCAACCTACGCCGCCATCGGGATCGGGGCGCCGGTCCTTTTGCTAACCGGCCGCGTATTGCAGGGCTTTTCGGCTGGCGGCGAGATCGGCGGCGCGGCGGCTTTCTTGGTGGAGAACGCACCGCCTGGAAAGCGCGGCGTCTTCGCCTCGTGGCTCCAGGCTAGCATGGGCATGTCGAATATTCTGGGCGCTTTGATAGGCATCATCGTCACCAGCGTGCTGACCAGGGATGAGATTATCGCTGGCGGATGGCGCATTCCGTTCATGGTCGGCGTCTTGATCGCGCCTGTGGGGCTTTATCTGCGACGCACGCTTGATGAAACGCCGGCATTTCAGGCGGAGATGGACAAGCGCCGGGGAGCCGCGCTAAACGCCACCGCGCCCTTGGTCATCGTTTTTCGAGACCATTGGCGGTCGCTTCTCAAAGGCTTCGGATTATGCGTTCTGTGGGCGGTCGGCCCATATTCGTTGATCATCCCGATTCCAGCCTATGCGCAGAACACACTGCATTATACCGGTCAGGAATCCTTCATCGCCGCGTTGATCAGCGACGTTGTGCTCGTTTTCGCGTGCTTTGGCGCCGGCGCGCTTTCGGATCGGATCGGGCGAAGATTTGTCTTGTCGGCCGCGGCGTTTGCGCTTTTGCTCCTTGTCGCCCCGCTTTTCCTGTGGTTGCACGCGACGCACGCCCTGATAAACCTGATCGCTGTGCAATCTATATTTTGCCTGTTTACGGGGTGCTACATTGGCGTCGCGCCGGCGGCGCTCTCCGAACTTTTCGTCACATCGATACGGGCGACCGGCATGTCGCTCTCCTACACGGCCGCCGTGGTCGGTCTTGGCGCATTCGCGCCGGCGGTTCTGACATGGCTGAGCGCTGCGCTCAATGGATCGCCCCTGGCGACGGCGGGATATGTAATGGTCGCTTGTCTGGTCGCTCTCGCCGCCATGATATTCCTGCCTGGGGTCGCGCGCGTAACCGAACGAGGATGATGCCGAATGGGCGTTGGAAGTCGCGTTTTTGTCCTCGTCGCCAGCGCCTTGGCGGGAATCCTTGGCATCGGCGGCGGCGCTTCCGCTGGTCAAGCGACATGCACGGTGGCTGGGTTATCGGCCTTGTCGGTGGCCAAGGTGACCATAAGTTCGGCCACCGCGCGAATGGGATCGAATCTGGCGCCGGATTACTGCGATGTCCTGGGTTCTGTCGCGACCAGCGGGGAGGGGGCGCCACCGGGGTCCGCGCGATTCGAACTCAAACTACCGGCTTCGTGGAACAGGAAATTCCTTTTCTGGGGCGTGGGCGGTTTCGCGGGCAGTCTTTATCCGTCCGTGACGCGAACCGATATGGTTGTCGCCACGACGAAGGGCTACGCCACGGCGATCACGGATACAGGCCACCAGGCGCCGGGCACCGATGCAAGCTGGGCGTTGATAAAGCCCGGCGTCCCTGATCAGGCGAAGCTCGCCGACTATTATTTTCGTGCAATTCACGATGTCACGCTGGCGGCCAAGTTGCTTACCCAGCGCTATTATGGCGTACCCGGGGTTTCCCGCGCCTATTTCGACGGCTGCTCCAATGGCGGCCGGGAAGGGCTGATGGAGGCGACCCGATATCCCGACGATTATGATGGGATTGTCGCCGGCGCGCCCTTCATGGATATGCGCACAATTCTGGCGGGCGCCTCGGCCTACCAGCATCTGCTGAGCCGCGTCGCCTATATTCCAAGCACCTCGCTGCCGGCCATCGATCGGGTCGTCCACGAAAGCTGCGACGGCGCCGATGGGGTCAAGGACGGCCTGATCCAAAATCCCGGTAAGTGCGCACCCGATCCGAAACTCTTCGAATGCGCAAGCGCGCACTCCGCCGATTGCCTCTCGCCAACTCAGGTAGCCACCTTGCAAACCTATGGGACTGCTATCCGAGATGAGGCGGGACATGTCGTTTATCCCGGCTCCTCGATCGCCGACCTGCATGGCGGC
>CAJCJC010000200.1 GCA_903970575.1 Alphaproteobacteria bacterium | reverse complement strand
GCCGGTGGGGTTGGCGCGACGGAGCCGGTTGGTTTGCCGACAAGCGTGTTTAGCGTCGTATCGCAGCCGCCCAGGGCAATCACCGTCATGCCACAGGCAAGCGCTTGCGCCCATCGGGCGGCGCCCGGGCGCGAGCGTGCGGTCTTGGCGCGTGCAAACATCGCTGGTCTCCATCCCCGGACTGACTGCCCTCGAAGACTGATTGCCCATGGCGAAGCCCAACGTCAATGTCTCGCGGAATTTTCCAGGTGGGTCCCTTGCCATACCCGGCCGCTTTGGCTAGTTTCCCGCCCTTCGCCGCCAATGGCGACAAGGCATGCGCCCGTAGCTCAATGGATAGAGCATCTGACTACGAATCAGAAGGCTGGAGGTTCGAGTCCTTCCGGGCGCGCCAAATTTCAACAAATCGCTCAGTTTAAAAGACAGCAGCCCACGCGCTTTCCGCTGGAACCTCCGCTCTTGATCGTGATTGCATGTGGAGTGATCGATTAGCGGAGACGGCTGATGAAAAAGCTCATTATTTTTGCGCTCGGCATGAGCGCGATCATCGGCGGTTGCGCCACCCAAAATCACGGGAGCGCGCCTGCAAGCGCGGCGGCGGGCATCCCGTTTGTTGAATTCGGCAATATCTTCACGTGGCAGGCCGACGGCGAAAAGGGCATCTACATCGAATCCAGGCAGCGCCAATGGTATTACGCCACGTTCATCATGCCTTGCCGAAATCTCCCGTTCGAGCAAGAGCGCATCGGTTTCCGCACGACCCCCACATTGCCGCTCGATAAATTCGACTCCATCGTCGTGGATGGGGAGCCATGTTATTTCCAGACCTTCGACAAGGTGGCGGGTCCGCCGGGCGCGGCCCCCGCCAAGCCTGCGAACGCGCCTCCAGCTTAAGGCGCATCGGCGTCGCGATAACGCATCGACGAGTTTGCTTGCGCGTCGCGGTGGGTTAAGATCGGCTTTCAAATCAGCCGTCAAAAGCGGCGATGCCGGAAGTCTGTCCATCCGGCGCCGCGCCCAAGCAAATGTGAACTTCATGCCGACGATCTCGCGCCTATGCCTGCTATTCTCGTTGCTGCTGGCCGCGCCGGCGGGCGCATCCACGCCGGAATTGCTCGCCAAGGGTGAATATCTGGCGCGGGCGGGCGATTGCATCGTCTGCCATACGGGGCCCGGCGAAAAGCCGTTCTCCGGCGGGCTCAAGATGGCGACCCCGCTCGGCGCGATCATCACCACCAATATCACGCCGGATAAGGCCACCGGGATCGGCGATTATACCTTCCCAGATTTCGAGCGCGCCATGCGCGAGGGCATCGCCCGCGACGGTCACCGGCTTTATCCGGCCATGCCATACCCATCCTATAGTCATGTCAGCGAAGACGATCTGCGCGCGCTCTATGCTTTCTTCATGGAGCAGGTGAATCCGGTTAACCGGCCGAATTCCCCCAACCCCATCAAATGGCCGCTCAACATCCGTTGGCCGATCGCGATCTGGGACGGCGTCTTTACCGATCGCGTGGGGTTTCAGCCGGACTCGAGCCAAAGCGCGGCCTGGAATCGGGGCGCCTATCTGGTCCAGGGCTTGGGGCATTGCGGCGCCTGCCACACGCCGCGCGGCATTTTCTTTGAGGAAAAGGGCCTCGATCAGCGCAAGAATACCTATCTGGCGGGCGCGAGCCTGGATGATTGGTTCGCTTCCAGCCTGCGCGGGGATAAGGCGTCCGGTCTGTCCAGCTGGTCCGAGGCCGATATCGCCCAGTTCCTCAAGACCGGTCATAACGGACACGCCTCGGCGTTCGGCACCATGATCGACGCCGTGAACAACAGCACCCAGTATTTCTCCGACGACGATCTGACGGCGATCGCGACCTACCTTAAATCCCTGCCCGGCAATGAAAGCCCGCAGGCGCTCGCCGCCGCCTCCCCCAATGCGCGTGGCGGCAGGCTCTATCTCCAGCAATGCGCCGACTGCCACCAGGCCGATGGCGCCGGCCACGCCCCGTATATCGCGCCTTTGGCCGGCAACCCCGCGCTCTCGGACGCGGATCCGGCGTCGCTGATCAACATCACGTTGAATGGTTCCTCCCGGATCGTGGTCGACGGCATGCCCGACGCCTATCGCATGCCGGAATTCCGCGTCCTGCTAAAGGATGACCAGATCGCGGATATCGCGACGTTCCTGCGTCAAAGCTGGGGCGCGAAGGGCGCGCCCGTCACGCCCGATCAGGTTGCCAAGATACGCAAATCCAGCGATCCCGCCAGCGACGCGGTGGTTGTCTTGCGTATGCGGTAGCGTGGGGCAGGGCGACTAAAGCGCCAGCTTTTTGTTGTCGCCGACGCTGGGCGGATGCCCGGTCAACGCCTGGACCGCCAAGCCATAAAGCACCACGAATGTGCCTGACGGGCTGTCCCAGTACTCGGCCTTATCGATCGTGACCGTCAGAACCGCAAGATCGGGATCGTCGATACCCTTTGGAAACCAGACCTTGGCGAAGGCGGACCAAATCTTCTCGGCCTTAGCCCTGTCGCGCGTTACCCGCGCGCGGCCGGATACCGAAACGTAATTCTGCGATCCCGGGTCGGAAAAGGCGACGCAAACCTGTTCCTCCTCGCCCACCTCCGTCACCGTGTGGGCGCTGGCCCGCGTCAGGAACAGCAGCTCCCGCGAATCATCCTCCTGGTGGTTTCCCATTGGCCGTGCGCGCAACGAGCCGTCATGATCGACGGTGGTCAGCATGGCGACCCTGATGTCCTTGATCAGGTCGAACAGCTTCTTGCGGTCGGCGTCTAAATCGGTCGCGCTCATTCGGTTTGCTCGCATCTGGCGGGTTGTGGATGTCGAGCAAACCCAGGGGCGCGGCCGTCAGTTCCGGCGTTTTTCCTTCACGGCTGCGTCTCCATCTCGTGATAGACGCCGTCATGCCAGCGGTAGAGAACGTAGTTGGAGCCCTCGACATCGCCCTTGGCGTTGAACTTCACGGGGCCGCGCGCGGTCTCGTACGCGCCTTTATGGAGTTCGTCCGCCACCTTGCGCGGGTCGAGCGAGGCCGCCTTCGTCGCGGCGTCCGCCCAGACCTGAAGCGCCGCGTAGGCGAACAGCGGATATCCATCGGTCAGCCGGCCCGCCGCCGTCAGCCGCTGCACGATCGCCGCGTTCTTGGGATCGCGGGTCGGGTCGGGGGCGAAGGTCATCATCGTGCCTTCGCCCGCCGGACCGGTGATCGCCCAGAAATCGCGCGAAACCACCGCGTCCCCCGAAACCATCACGGTGGACAGGCCCTGCGCCTTCATCTGGCGAACGATCGATCCGGCCTCCACCGGATAGCCAGCGTAGTAGATCACATCGATATTCGCCTGCTTCAGCTTCGCCACCAATGCCGAGTAATCGCTTTCCCCTGGCGTGACCGTATCGTCCAGCGTTTCCTTCATCCCGGCGGCGTTCAGCGCCTTGCGGGTTTCGTCGGCCAGGCCCTGGCTATAGGTCTGCCGGTCATCGACGATGGCGATGCGCTTGCCTGGAAACAGCTTGGCGAGGTCGCGGCCGGCCACCTCGCCCTGCTGATCGTCGCGCCCACAAATCCGGAAGACGTTCCAACGCCCGGCATCCGTCAGCTTAGGGTTGGTCGACCCCGGAGAGATCATCAGGATGCCCTCGTCGGCATAGACATCCGACGCGGGGATGGACGACCCTGAACAGAAATGCCCGATCACGACCGCCGGCGGGTTCGAGGCAAGCTGGTTGGCGACCGCGACCGCCTGCTTGGGGTCGCAGGCATCGTCATGAATGGTCATGTGGAGCTTCTGTCCCAGCACGCCGCCGGCGGCGTTCATATCTTCCACCGCCTGCGTCAGCCCATCGCGCATCTGTTCCCCGGCGCTCGCGTCGGACCCTGTCATCGGCGCCGCCATCGCGATCTCGATATCGGCGCGGGCGGGAAGTGCGACGAAAACGGTTAATGCGATGAGTACGATCCAGGGGCGCATGTCGGCATCCATTGTGGCGGTGGGTTGTTGTCGGCCCATGGGGCTTCGGTCAAGCGTGCGATCCCTCACTCCGCCACAGCCTCGTGCGGCCAGCTAGGCTGCGGCATTGCGCGGTAGGCGTCGCGCAGCGCTATTGACCAGCGTTCGCGCAGCATCCGAAAATAAACATCATTCTCGGTGATCCTTCGCCGGATTTCCAGCGAGAAGGCGTCCCGGCGATAGACCAGCAGGTCGATCGGCAGGCCGACCGACAGATTGCTGCGCAACGTCGAATCCATGGAGACCAACGCCAGCTTGACGCCGTCATACAGCTCCGTTTCATGCCGCGCCGCGCGGTCCAAAATGGGCTTGCCGTATTTGTGCTCGCCGATTTGGAGATAGGGCGTGTCACGCGTCGCCTCGATGAAATTCCCGGCGGTATAGATCTCGAACAGCGAGGTCTTGCCGCCTCTGATCTGGCCGCCCAGCAAGAAAGATGCGTCGAACGAGACCCGGTGGTCATGCATGGACTTGCCGTCGCTGCCGTAAACGCGGCGCACCGCCTCGCCAACCAGTTTGGCCGCCCGGAACATGGTTTTGACGTTCAGCAGCGTCAGCGTCTCGCCGTCGACGTCCAACCCTTCCGTCAGCATATTGAGCACGGCCTGGGTCACCGCGAGATTGCCGGCTGATAGCAGAACAACCACCCGCTCGCCCGGCGCGTCGCAGACATGCATCTTCGAAAAAGTCGAGATGTTGTCGACCCCCGCGTTGGTGCGCGTATCGGAGAGGAAAACCAATCCCTCCTTAAGGTCGAGCCCAACGCAATAAGTCATGCGAAACCTCGCTTCAATGCGTGGATAGGCGGCGCCCGATGATGCGGACGCATTCGCCTATCTGGCGCGCAGGCGAATATCACGTCGACGATGTTCTGGAAAATGGCGTTCATCTTATTTCGCGGTCGAATCGCCCTCTGGCGCGCAAGGTTCTCCGCACCTCGCCGTTCCACTATCGCATCGTTTCATGGACAGATATTCAAAGATGGTTCATAGAAACAAAAACGCGCGGGCCCTGTATGCGTCGCAGCGCGCGGTCACGGCCTCCAGGGCGGACTCAGCCATATCCAGCGAGATTATCATCATGAATTTGCTTCATATTCGTGTTTCACATGTGATTGTGGTTGCCTTGGCGCTCGGCTCCCTCGTGGGCATGGGCGCGCGGGCGGCGGATGCCCCGGCGCCTGCCGCGCCGGCCTCGGTCAGCGCCGAACCGCAAAGCACGATGTCGACCTATGGCGACTGGACCGTGCGATGCCAGCGCGAAACGCCAACCTCCCCCCGGGTCTGCGAAGTCGCGCAATCCTTGCTGGTTCAAGGCCAGCAGACGCCGATCGCCGAGATCGCGGTCGGACGCGTTGGCCCGAAAGACCCGATGATGATTACCGTACGGTTGCCCGTGAGCGTCAGCTTCCCCAGCACGGTTCAGGTATTTGTCGGTGAGAAGGATGGGCAGCCGCTCGATCTTACATGGCGCCGGTGTTTCTCCCTGGGCTGCTACGCGGACGCCGAACTCAAGGAAGAAACGCTGAAACGGTTCAAAGCGGAGACTACGACCGGCAAGATGCAGTTCAAGGACGCCAGCGGTCGCGACGTCACCCTCCCATTCTCCTTCCGTGGATTTCCGCAGGCGCTGGACGGTCTGGCCAAGGCGCAATAACGTCACAGGCGCCGGGGGGGAAGAGTTGGTCTATCCAAGACTAACTAAGCCCTGCGGGTCTGGCGCACGCCTTCCCGGCTCAATGCATCATCAATCCCCGCGTTTCGATGAAGCGGACGATGTCGTCCAGGCCCTGCTCGACTTTCAGGTTGGTGAACACGAATGGACGGTCGCCGCGCATGCGGCGGGCGTCGCGGTCCATGACGTCCAGCGATGCGCCGACCATGGGCGCCAGGTCGATCTTGTTGATGATCAGGAGGTCGGATTTGGTGATGCCGGGGCCGCCTTTGCGAGGAATCTTATCGCCCGCCG
>CAJCJC010000199.1 GCA_903970575.1 Alphaproteobacteria bacterium | reverse complement strand
CACGGTCTCATCCTTGTCGCCCTGGATAATCATGCCCGAGGATGGGCATGGCGCGAGGAAAGTGAAATCATACATATTGGCCGGCGGCGATACGACGACGAAGCCATCGAACTCCGGTCGCCGCATCAAAAGCTGCATTCCGATCCATGCGCCGAAAGAAAATCCGGCGATCCAGATAGCGCTGGCCTGAGGGTTATAGGTTTGCAACCAGTCCACCGCGGTCGCGGCGTCGTTCAACTCGCCCTCGCCCCGATCGTATTTGCCCTGGCTGCGGCCCACGCCACGGAAATTGATGCGCAGAGTGGAGAACCCACTTGCGACGAAGGACTGAAAGAGGGTGTAAACAACCCGGTTGTTCATCGTCCCGCCATGCAGCGGATGAGGATGGAGAATCAATGCGATAGGAGCATTGATCGTTTTATTGTGGGTGTAGCGCCCCTCCAGCCGTCCGGCCGGCCCATTGATCGTGACTTCAGGCATGTGTAATATATCAACTTGTTTGCGAAACGCCGGCCTCAGCGTAGAAATGCCCCGTTAATCCGCCCGGTTGTCCCGCAATATCTGGGATGACCCGAACCCGACTCCAGGAATCCATTTGCCTGTACCGCGAACAATCGCCATATCCTAAAATCCGGTAGTATAGTCTGCCGGAGTTGTCGTTGATGAAATTGCGGCGGGCCGCAAGCATATCATAATAGGCCACGTTATGTTCAAGCAGTTTCTTGACCATGTAGACTCTATTATCGCGCGAGACCCCGCCGCGGGGTCCAGGCTTGAGGTCATAACCTGCTATCCGGGGCTGCACGCGGTCGTCATGCACGATTGGGCTCAGGCCCTGGCCGTTCGAGGCTTCAACGCCAGCGCGCGCTGGATCTCTCAACTGGCGCGCTTTTTGACCGGAATCGAAATTCACCCAAACGCCAAGATCGGCCGGCGCCTCTTCATCGACCACGGCATGGGGGTCGTTATCGGTTCGACGGCCGAGGTTGGCGACGACGTGACCCTCTATCAGGGGGTGACGCTGGGCGGCACCTCGCTGCAGCGGGGCGTCAAGCGGCATCCGACGCTCGGGAAAAACGTGATCGTGGGAGCGGGCGCGCATGTACTCGGTCCGATCACAATCGGGGACGGCGCTCGGATCGGCGCCAATGCGGTGGTTTTACATGACGTGACGCAGGGCGCGACGATGGTAGGCATTCCGGCAAAGGCGGCGCAGGATATCGGTCGCATCGCGCCGGACTTCCTGTCCTATGGCACGCCTTGCAGCGAAAGCGCGGACCCAACCGCCTGCATGCTCACCGCCATGGCGGACCAATTGCGCGCGCTCACGAAGCGTCTGGAGGCAATTGAGTCCCGCGCTTCGCCCGACGCGACGCGCATCGTGTCCGACGCGGCGGAATAGCGCCGACGCGCCCGGCGCGAATTCGGTCAAGCGAATGGCTAGCCACATTTATCTCGATTACAACGCCACGCAGCCGATAATGCCGGCTGTCCGTGACGCCATGATCGAGTTGATGTCGCAACCGACAAACGCCTCGTCGATTCATCAGCCTGGGCAGGCTGCGCGGCATGCGGTCGAGCAGGCAAGGCGCTCGGTCGCGGGGCTGATCGGCGCCCGCCCCGACGAAATACTGTTCACGTCAGGCGCGACCGAGGCCAATGCGACGGCGCTGAACGGCGCATCAGCAGGGCGCATTGTCGTTTCCGCTATCGAGCACCCATCGGTCCTGGAAGCGGCGCCTCGGGCGCGGATCGCGCCGGTTCGGCCCGATGGCCGCATCGACCTGAGCGCGCTGGACCGTGAGCTGGCGGAGGACGGGGAGGGCGCGCTGGTTTCGGTGATGCTGGTCAATAACGAGACGGGCGTGATCGAGCCCGTCGCGGAGGCGGCGCGGATCGTTCATCGCCATGGCGGCCGGCTGCATTGTGACGCGACGCAGGCGCCGGGGAGAATCATCGTGGATGTCGACGCGCTAAACGTCGATCTCCTGACTTTATCGGCCCATAAGATGGGGGGTCCACAGGGCGCCGGGGCGTTATATGCGCGGACCGGCGTGGAACTGACGCCTCTTTTAAGGGGCGGCGGTCAGGAAGGGCGACGCCGCGCCGGTACCGAGAATGTCGCCGCCATCGCCGGTTTCGGCGTCGCGGCCGGTCTCGCGGCCGCGATGCCGGACGCGGCACGGTTGACGGCCCTGCGCGACCGCATGGAAGCGCGCCTGGCCGAAAATGCGCCGGGCTTTGTCGTCCACGGCCAGCGGGCCGAGCGGGTTGGCAATACGAGCTGCTTCGGCGCGCGCGGCCTGTCGGCCGAGACGGCTCTGATCGGGCTGGATTTGAACGGGATCGCGGTCAGTTCGGGCGCGGCCTGCTCCTCCGGTTCGGTCGAACCGTCGCGAACCTTGCTGGCGATGGGCGTTCCGGAAGGCGCGGTGCGCGAAGCGATCCGGGTTAGCCTCGGCTGGGCGACGGAACCGGCCGATATCGATCATCTGGTCGAAACCTGGTCAATGGTGTATCGCCGGGCGCTGGCCGCCCCTTCATCGCGTGCCCAAACGGATATTCGGGAGTTTTCCGCTTAATGCCCAAGGTCACTTTTATCGAACGCAACGGCGCCAAGCGGGAGTGCGAGGCGCCCGTGGGGTTATCCCTTCTGGAGGTCGCGCATCGGAACAAAATAGATTTGGAGGGCGCCTGCGAGGGCTCGCTGGCCTGTTCGACCTGCCACGTGGTGGTTGAGCCGGACTGGTACGATTTGCTGCCCGACGCGACCGAGGATGAGGAAGATATGCTCGACCTCGCCTTCGGCCTGACGCGCACCTCACGGCTCGGCTGCCAGATCATCATCACCAAGGAACTTGACGGGCTGACCGTGCGGCTGCCGGCCGGTACGCGGAATATGCAGAAGGCCTGACGTGACCGCCGAATCGCCCAATATCGACGTGAAGGCCGATATCGACCTGAAAAAGGGCGCGCGCATCGTGGTGGCGATGTCCGGCGGCGTGGATTCGTCAGTGGTGGCGGCGCTGCTGGCCGGTCACGATTACGAGGTGATCGGCGTTACGCTAAGGCTTTATGACGACGGGGCGATCCGGGGCAAGGCCGGGAGCTGCTGCGCCGGCGCGGACATCGCCGATGCCAGGGCGGTCGCGGGCAGGCTGGGCATTCCACATTACGTGCTGGATTACGAGGCGCGCTTCAAGGCCGGCGTGATCGACGATTTCGCCGACAGCTACGCCAGGGGCGAGACGCCGATTCCCTGCGTCCGCTGCAACCAGAAGGTAAAATTCGGGGATTTGCTGGAGATGGCGCGCACGCTGGGGGCCGATGCGCTGGCGACTGGGCATTACGCGCGACGGGTTCCAGGGCCGAACGGGGCCGAGCTTCATCGCGGCGCGGATATGGCGCGGGACCAAAGCTATTTCCTGTTCGCGACCACGGGCGCGCAGTTGGATTACTTGCGTTTTCCGCTGGGTGGCTTGCCAAAGAGCGAAGTGCGGGCGCTGGCGGAACGCCATGGCCTGCCGGTGGCCGACAAGCCGGACAGCCAGGATATCTGCTTCGTGCCCAATGGCTCCTATGCCTCGGTCGTGGACAAGCTTAGGCCGGACGCGGCGCGGCCGGGGCAGATCGTGGACCTAAACGGCCGCGCGGTCGGCGACCATCAAGGCATCGTGCATTACACGATCGGGCAGCGGCGGGGCCTGGGGATCGCCCATGCGGAGCCGCTTTATGTCGTGGCGCTGGACGCCTCGGCCGCGCGCGTGGTGGTGGGGCCGAAAGAGGCGCTGGCGCGGGACCGGGTGTTCCTGGACGAGATGAATTGGCTGATCCCGGTAACCGCCGGCAAACCGATAGCGTGCGACGTAAAGCTGCGCTCGGCCCAACCGCTCGCCGCTGCGACCGTCACCCCCCTTCCCGACGGCCGCGCGCTGGTCGATCTGGACGGCGCGCAGTTCGGCGTGGCGCCGGGTCAGGCCTGCGTGATTTACGCTGGGGACAGGGTGCTGGGCGGTGGGTGGATCAAGGGCGCGGAGCGTCGAGGGCTGGCGGCGGCTTGATCAATTCCTACAAGAAAGGTATTCTTGCCTTACTTTTGATCCGGCGTCGCGAGATTAATCCATGACAACGCTGACCATCACCGCGAAGGGCCAAGTGACATTTCGTAAGGATATTCTTGAGCATCTTGGCGTTCATGCTGGCGAGAAAATCACGGTGGATAAACTCCCGGATGGGAGGATCGAAGTTAAAGCCATGCGGCCAACCAGGCATATTTCGGATGTCTTTAATTTTCTTCAGCGAGCGAATGGTCCGGTTCTGACGATCGAGGAAATGAATGAGATCGCCGCCCAGGGCTGGGCCGGCGGCCGGTGAAGATAACGGCGGATACCAATGTCCTAGTGCGAGCGATCACCGGCGACGACAGGCGGCAAAGCTTGTTTGCGCAGGCGGAATTGGCGGATGCGGACATGATCGCCGTCACGATTCCGACGCTGTGCGAATTATCCTGGGTGCTGTCAAAGGGCTACAAAATCGCACCGACGGCCGTGGCGGAGGCAATCCGGCGGTTGGCAACCAGCGTGAATGTGGTTGTGAACAGGCCGGCGGTAGATGCGGGCTTGGCCCTGCTGGATCAAGGCGGCGATTTTGCCGACGGGGCGATTGCCTTCGAGGGACGCTGGATGGGTGGAGAAACCTTTGTGTCTTTCGACAAGAAGGCCGTGACGCTGTTGGAAAGGCAAGGTCAGGCCGCTCGCCTGCTTGCGTGACATCGGATAATTCGCGCTTGGCGGCTTGTTTTAGCAATCGATCGGAAGCTTAAAGGATTGCTTTCCCGCCCGGAAAATCCGTTCTAGTCTCAACACATGAGCAATACCACCCCTGCCCTGGTCTCGGCGCTAACGGGGCCGGTCGGCGATGTCGAGCCGGCGTTTTTGCATGATGTTTCGGCCGATCATCTGGTCGGGGCGGTAATGGCGCTGTCGGCCGAGCTTTGGGTGCTTAGAGATCGGCAGGCGCGGCTTGAACGCATCTTGGAGTCGAGCGGGGCCATGGAAGTGGGCGCGGTCGAGGCCAGGGGCGATACGCCGGAGGAGGCCGCGGCGCTGGCGCGGGGAGCGGAGCTTTTCGCCAACCGGATTTTGGGCGAGCTGATCCGTGGAAAAACGCCGATTTCGTCGATCGGC
>CAJCJC010000198.1 GCA_903970575.1 Alphaproteobacteria bacterium | reverse complement strand
TTTTATTTCCCGGCGTTTTTTCGGAAATTATTATTAATCAAATTTATCATAATCGCTCGGTGATTTACTTATCGGAATCGGCGATTTGCGCTTTTCTCCGGCGTAAATTCGATAGATACTGATCCAAGTTATAGAGCGCATCTCCGCCACGCTCTATCGTTTGTACATGGGGAAAAGTTGGATGGACGAAGATTTGGAGAGTTTGCTCGACGCGCTTCAGCGCGTTGCAAGCTCGGAGGCGAAAATCCGTGATCTCGCGGCGCGAAATATTCTAATACGCGAGCAATCGCGATCTCTCGATCGATACTCTTCGAATGAACCGCCCATGAGGCCTGTCTTCCATCGAGTATGATCGTCAGTCTTTTCCGTATAATGAATAGTGAGATCGGATTGATATTTAGTAACGATTAATTTTCGTTAAATGAATATTTTGTAAAATTTACTTTTATATTTTCCTATGGCCCGTCAATGGGATGAAGTCGGGGCTTGACTTGGCCGTCCAATCGGTCACGCTCCCCGCGCAGTCGCGCATCGTCATAGCGTATCGTCGTCGAATGTGGAAACGCGTCCGCATGCGCCGCCTTTGCCTTGAGGTCCCATGGACATCCCGCTCATTCGGAAACTAGAACAATTCACCCGGTTGTCAGGCAATGACAAGCGAGCGCTGGAGGATCTGACGGTCGACCGCATTCGGAAAATCGGTCCCCGAGACAACATCATCCATGAGGGCGATAAGCCGGACGCCGTTTATCTCATCCTTTCGGGCTGGGGATGCCGCTACAAAACATTGGAGGATGGTCGGCGTCAGGTGATGGCCTTCCTGCTCCCCGGCGACCTTTGCGACCTCAATATCTTCGTTCTGCGAGAGATGGATCACTCGATTTGCGCTCTGACCGCGGTGACTTACGCCGAGATCGATGGCGAAGCATTGGCGGCGCTGGCGCTCTCTCACCCGCGCGTAACCCGCGCCCTGTGGTGGGAGGCGCTGGTCAGCTTGGCGATCCAGCGGGAGTGGAGCGTCAATCTGGGGCAGCGCACCGCGACCGAGCGCATCGCCCATTTGCTGTGCGAACTTTTTTTTCGCCTGCGGGCGGTGGGTTTGACCACGGATTTGACCTGCGATTTACCGGTTACCCAGGCCGAGCTGGCCGACGCCAGCGGCCTGTCCGCCGTCCACGTCAACCGGACAATTCAGGAATTGCGGGCGGCCGACCTCATCGTTCTGCGCGGCCGGACTCTCACGATCCTCGATCTTGAGGCGTTGAAAACGGTCGCCTTGTTCAATCCCAATTATCTGCATCTGAACCGCGAGGGCGGTGGATTCGACGCCAACGAACCTTGACCGGACGCGCCAAAATCGGCGACGCCGTTAAGGGATTGGCTCTGGCGTGCGTCCCATGGCCGCTTTATTGATGGCTCGGTTCAAACTCAGGGTGGGTTCCATGCGTGACAAAATTGGCAAGCTCGGCGTGTGGTCCTCGACCGAGGCTCTTACGGCCTCCGACGCGGTCGCCTTCGCGAAGCGGGTCGAGGCGTGGGGCTACGGCGCGCTGTGGATGCCGGAAGCGGTCGGACGCAATGTTCTGGTCCATTCGTCCTGGCTGCTCGCGAATACCGACCGGCTGGTAGTCGCGAGCGGGATCGCGAATATCTACGCCCGAGACCCCGCGGGCATGGCGGCCGGGCAGAAAACCTTGGCCGAGCAATCGGGCGGTCGTTTCCTGCTGGGCATCGGGGTTTCGCACGCCCCGATCGTCGAGGGTATGCGCGGGCATGTCTATGAAAAGCCGGTGGGCAAGCTGCGCGCCTATCTCGAGGCCATGAAGACGGGCCGCTACGTGGCCCCCGAGCCCGCCGAAAAGCCGCTGACCCTGGTTGCTGCGCTCGGCCCTAGAATGCTGGCGCTGACGGCTGAGCTGGCCGATGGCGCGCATCCTTATAATGTTACCCCCGCGCATACGGCCGAGGCGCGGGCCGCGCTCGGCCCCGACAAGCTGTTATGCCCCGAGCAGATGGTTCTGCTGGAGACGGACGCTGCCGAGGCGCGCCGAATTGCGCGCCAGGCGCTCGCGATCTATCTGCCGCTGCCCAATTATCGCAACAATTTTATGCGACTGGGCTTTTCGGACAGCGATTTCGATGGCGGCGGCTCCGACCTTTTGATCGATTCGATCGTCGCCTGGGGTGACGAGGATGCGATTTTACGGCGCATCGAGGAGCATTGGGATGCCGGCGCCGATCATGTATGCATCCAGTCCATCGGGCGCGGAGCCGACCCAAGCGAGCCGGCGGATGAGCGCATATTCGCGCTCCTGGCGCCGACGCAAGTTTGACCCGCCGACCCCTGTGACGTGGTGAAGGATGAGACGATGAGCTTAAATCCGAACGCGGGCGTGATGCTTGCCTTGATCCTCTCGGCGCTCGGCGCGCTGACGCTTGGAGGTTGCGCCGACGACGACGCGGTCGCGGATAGCGGAATACCCAAGGGCAACGGCGTATGCCTGCAGAAAAGCCAGATCGATCATACCGAAATCGTCAACGATGGCTCGATCGTGTTCTTCATGAAGACCGGCAAGCCCTATCTGAACACGCTGCGCTTTCCCTGCCCAAGCCTGACGATGGAGGGCGGCTTCGCCTATGAGTCGGATTTCCCGGAAATCTGCTCGCAGTCGCAGACGATCCATGTGCTGCGGTCCGGCAATTTCTGCGAGCTTGGCAATTTCACCCCGTTCAACGTTCCGGCTCCGCCGCCCGCCGCCAAACCGAAATAATTCAGGCGGCGGGCTCGCGCTTTAAGCTATCGCGGATTTCCGTCAGCAGCGCCTCCGTTTTGGTCGGCCCCGCCGGCGCTGATTTGGTGGCGGCAAATAGCCGGTTGATCCAGCGCACTAACATGAAGATGGCGAAGGCGACGATCAAAAATCGTATGATCGCATTCAGGAACAGCCCGTAATTCAGCGTAACGGCCCCCGCTTTCTTCGCGGCGTCCAGCGTGTCGGCGTGCGGCCCCTTCAGCACGAAAAAGAAATCCGAGAAATCGATCCCGCCCAAAGCCACGCCCAGCGGCGGCATCAATATGTCGGTCACCAGGGAGTTAACGATGCCGGTAAACGCGGCCCCGACGATCACGCCCACCGCGAGATCGATCACATTGCCGCGAAGGGCGAAGGCCTTGAATTCCCCGAGCATGATTGTCCTTTACAGAGTTTGACGCGAGTATGCTCATCGCTATGGCGCCGGCAAGGGAAAATTGGCCCTTACACTTTCCAGCCCCAAGGTTGACAGCGCCGACCCGTCCCGCCACTTAGGCCCCATGCCCGATACCGCCGCCTCTTCCATCGCCGCCAACGCGATTCCAAACGGGGATTCGCTGCCGCCCGAGATCGCCCGGCGCCGCACCTTCGCCATCATCGCCCATCCGGACGCCGGCAAAACCACCTTGACCGAAAAGCTGCTGCTGTTCGGCGGCGCCATTCAGGCCGCCGGCGCGGTGAAGGCCAGGGGCGACGCCAGGCGCGCCCGGTCGGACTGGATGAAGGTGGAGCGCGAGCGCGGCATTTCGGTGGCCTCGTCGGTCATGACCTTCGATTACGCCGGCTGCACCTTCAACCTGCTCGACACGCCGGGCCACGAGGATTTCAGCGAGGATACCTATCGCACGCTGACGGCGGTCGATAGCGCGGTCATGGTGATCGACGCCGCCAAGGGCATCGAGGAACAGACACGCAAGCTGTTCGAGGTCTGCCGCCTGCGCGACGTGCCTATCATCACTTTTATCAACAAGATGGACCGCGAGGGTCGCGATCCGTTCGAGCTGATCGACGAGATCGAACAGCAATTGCAGCTCGACATTTCCCCCGCCAGTTGGCCGATCGGCTCCGGCCGCGGTTTCCTTGGCTGTTACGACCTCCGGCGCGATCGGTTGGTGCTGATCGAGCGCGGACAGCGCGACGGCGGCCTCCCGATCAAGCTTGACGATCCGGCGCTCGACGCCGCCTTGCCGGCCGCCGCCGCCGCCAGCTTGCGCGAAGGTGTGGAGATGGCGCAGGTGCTGTGCAAGCCGCTCAACGTTCAGTCTTATCGCGAAGGCCATTTGTCGCCACTGTTCTTCGGCAGCGCGGTCAATAATTTCGGCGTCAAGGAATTGCTGGACGGCCTGGCCGATCTGGCGCCGCCGCCACGCCAGCAGCCGAGCGTCACCCGTGCGGTTGATCCGGGCGAGCCCAAGGTCTCGGGCTTCGTGTTCAAGATCCAGGCGAACATGGACCCAAAGCACCGCGACCGCATCGCGTTCTGCCGTCTGGCCTCGGGCCATTTCAAACGCGGCATGAAGATGATGCATGTGCGCTCCGGTAAGCCGATGACAATTCATAACCCGCTGATGTTCCTGGCGGCCGATCGCGAACTGGCGGACGAGGCCTGGGCCGGAGACATCATCGGCATTCCCAATCACGGCACGCTCCGGATCGGCGACGCGCTGACCGAGGGCGAAGCGTTGACTTTCACCGGCATCCCCAGCTTCGCGCCGGAATTGCTCCAGCGGGTGCGGCCTGACGATCCGATGCGGGCCAAGCATCTTGGCCGCGCTCTCGAGCAACTGGCGGAGGAGGGGGTGACCCGGGTATTCAAGCCGAGGCTCGACGCCAATTGGGTGGTCGGCGTCGTCGGCGCGCTGCAATTTGACGTTCTGGCCGACCGCATCCGCACGGAATACGAAGTGCCGGTGCATTTCGAGCACGCCGCTCTTCATACCGCCCGCTGGGTGGAGGCGGACAGCCCGCTGGAACTCAAACGCTTCGCCGATGGCAATATGGGCGCCATCGCCGACGATCATGACGGCGCGCTGGTCTTCCTGGCCCGCAACGCCTGGCACCTCAGCCACACCGCCGAGACCTGGCCGCTCGTCAGATTCCTGAAGACGAGGGGATAGTCCTAAGGCGTCAACATGAAAAATATACTGCCGGGCGCGCGCCATCGGCGGCGCTAAATCCGTCGGAAAATTTTACACTTTCATCATGTTGTGGCGCGCGAAAAATCTAATTCACTGAAATAATTGTACATTTTAAACTGGCATCAAATTTGCATGTTAGGGATGACAAGACATGTTGAGCGCGGACTCGCATTTGGAGAGAGGGAGAGCACGCATGCGATTAAGGACCCTGACGCTAACCTCCTTGCTGGCTCTTGCTTCCACCGCGTCGAATGCGTTCGCGGATGCGTGTCAGGCGACCTATTCCTATACCGGGGCCATCGTCGATTGCACCGTCCTGACAACCGACAGTTACAGCATCACGGCCTACGGCGCGCAGGGCGGCACAGGCCTCGCCGGCGCTGGCGGTCTGGGCGCGGAGGTGGCCGAAGACATCACGATAAACGCGGGCGATGTCCTCGAGATTCTGGCGGGCGGCATGGGCGCGACCGGCAACCGCGGCGGCGGCGGCGGCGGCACTTTCGTGTATGACATCACGACCAGCATGCTACTGTTAGCGGCCGGCGGCGGCGGCGGCGCGGCGGCGGATGCGGCCAATTCCGTGGCGAGCCTGACCTCTTCCGGCCAGGCGGGCAGCGGCGGCGGCGGCGCGGGTGGAACGAACGGGAGCGGCGGGGCCGGCGACACGGCCGGCGGCGGCGGCGGCTTTTCCGGCAACGGCGCCAATGGCAGCGAGAATGCAAAGGGTGGATTTTCGTTCTTGAATGGCGGCGCCGGCG
>CAJCJC010000197.1 GCA_903970575.1 Alphaproteobacteria bacterium | reverse complement strand
CCGGCACAGGATGGGCGCGAGCGCGCGTCAAGCGCTAAGCCCAATCGATCTCTTCATCCGCGATCAATCTTTCGATCATGGGTCGGCCAAATAAGTAACCCTGATAATGGGTGATGCCCAAGCGCTGCAACGTCTCCAACTCTTCCCGCCGCTCCACGCCCTCGGCGATCGCCAGCATGCCGAGGGACCGCACGGTCGCGATAACGCCGGCGAGGATCGCTTGTCGCGTCGCGCTGCTGTCTATATCGGCGACAAGATAACGGTCGATCTTGATTATGTCGGGCTGAAAATCCGCCAATAGGGATAACCCCGCGTAACCCGCGCCAAAATCGTCAAGGGCCGTCTGAAAGCCATAACGCCGATAGGTGGCGATGATGGACTTTATACGATCACGGTCGATGATTTGCTCGTTTTCCGTGAACTCGAACGTAATCAGTTCGGGCGGAAAACCGTAATCCCGCGCGGCGTCCAGGGTTAATCTCAGGCATGCCTCGGGATGGTAAACGGCATTCGGCATGAAGTTTATGCTGAGACGCCTGTCGAGGCCTAGACGCGCCGCCAACTGGATAGCCTTTACCCGGCACGCCTGATCGAACGCGTAACGCGTCTCATCGGTCACCATGGATAGCATAGCGGCTGCGGATTCACCGTTCAGACCACGGACTAGCGCTTCATAGCCATAGATCCGCCGAGCGGAGACATCGACCACTGGCTGGAACGCCATGGTCAACGAAAACTGAGTCGTATCGGCGCACGCTCCGCCGCAGCCTGGGGAATTGAGGAAAGCCGCCATGGTCAGCCCTTACTCATTATGAGAGACATAATACGCTGCGGACGAACGCGTTCCTGCATTAAGCGGCGTTTTCACGATATATCCTAGTGATATTCGACGAGCTTGGAATGTACCTATGCCCATCGCTACCGAAGCCGACGCCATTATCCGCGCGCTCACATTACGTGATCATCCTGAAGGCGGATTTTATGCCGAGACATGGCGCGACATCCCGGCGGATGGAGGGCGCGGCTCGGGCACCGCTATCTATTACCTGCTGCGGCGCGGTGAGATTTCAGCCTGGCACCGTGTCGACGCGGTGGAGATTTGGCATTTTTACGCCGGCGCGCCGCTGCGCCTGCTGCTATCCGACGATGGATCAACCGAGCGATCGCTGTTGTTGGGAAACGACATCGCGGTGGGAGAACGGCCGCAGGCGATCGTTCCGGCGTTTTGCTGGCAATCCGCCGAAAGCACCGGCGACTGGACCCTGGTCGGCTGCGCGGTGTCGCCGGCCTTTACATTCGACGGCTTCGAACTGGCCCCACCCGGATGGTCACCGCGCGACGTCGCCTGATCGCCACTCCGAACCCGTCCAAACCCGAGTCTCGACAATTGGCGCGCCATCGGCGCCGAAGGTGACGCGGTTATAGGCGTTGGGCTCGCCGCGCAGCCGGAACGATGTCGCGGTCGAAGCCTGGACGATCAGGGGGCATCCGTCGCCTAAGCCACGCCGCGTATACTCGCGATGAACATGCCCCGACAGCACGACATCGACCCCTGCCGCGGCCAATGCGTCAAGCGCGCGGCGGGCCTTGCCGGCCACCACCATGCGGGGCGCATTCTCGGGCGGCATTAACGGATGATGCGCGACGATCACGCGGCGCAGTTGGGGCGGAATCGACGCGAGCCGGGCGAGCAGGCGTTCAAGCGCGCCACCGGAAACGCGTCCGCGCGACCAGTCCCAATGCAATCCAGCGCGATGAGCGGTATTGAGCCCAAGAACCGCGACCCGATCGTCTCGCCAGATCGGCTCCGTCTCCGGCGCGATCAATGCCCGCCAGCGATGGTAGGGGTCGAAAAACCGTTCCGCGAGATTGTAAGGCGTAATGTCATGGTTGCCCGGCACCGCCAAGACAGGAGCGCCCAGACTGTCGAGAAAGGCGCGCGCGGCGCGAAACTCCCAGCGGCGCGCGCCCTGGGTCAGGTCTCCGCTAACCGCCACCAGATCGGGCGGGTTCTCCCTGAGTTCAATCCGAAGGCCATCCACGACCTTGGGATCGTCGGCGCCGAAATGCAGGTCGCTGATATGGGCGATGACCGTCATTCCAGCTCCATTGGCGCCATCACCCGGAGCGCCCGTGGACGGATGCGGTAGACGAGCGGCGGCTCCAGCAGATGAATCTCGCCATCATTCATTACCCGGATCGATTGACCGGAACGCCGGCCGGATCTGGCGACGATGACTTCGCGCGCATGAAGGCGGGTCAAATCCGGATCGCCGCGCAGCCAACCGGTGAGAGCCTTGGCGGCCAGCCGAATGACATCGGTCAGGCTCATATGCTTGATGGCGTAAAGTTCCAACAACCCGCCATCGAGTCGCGCCCGGTGAAACGGTTGCCCGGCACGATCATCGAGCGGGTTCGGCGCAATAACGAGCGACGCCGCGCGCAGGTCCGCGCGCTCCCCGTCCACGCGAAGCGACCATCGCGGCGTACCGGCCCGCGCGAGCGCGCGGAGGGCCGCCCGAATGAAACGATATCGCCAGGCCAGGAAAGACGCCTGGCCTCGCGACGCCTCGCGATAACGCGCAAGCCTGGCCGGCAATCCCAGCATCGATGCGCAGAGATAGATATGCCCATTGACCTCGGCCACGTCGATCGTCCGCTCTCGGCCGGTCTTCAATATCCCCAGCGCCGCTTCCATATCGCCGACTGGGAGGCCGAGATCCTTGGCCAACAGATTCATGGTGCCGAATGGCAGGACGCCAAGCACAAGGCCGGACTCCATCGCCGCCTTGGCGCCGCATGTGATCGTACCGTCGCCGCCGGCGACCACCAGCATCGCCGCGCCGGATTCGCACCCGATCTTCATGCGTTCGGCGAGTCCGCCCGCTTCGGCCGGAACGAAGTCGGGATCGAAGCCAAGCCGTTCGAACTGCGCGACCAGCAATTCGTGCATATTATCCCGGTCAAGAAGGGCGCCGGCCGTATGGTTCAGAACCACGGCGATCTTCGTCCTAGCCTCCCTCGGCCGACTATCGGCTGGCGTGGCTTCGGCGAAATCTTGATCTGTCATTTCGATGTCGTTCATCGGTCCTATCGCGCGGTTGGCGGGGTCATGGATCGGCTGGTACAAAGCGCCATGATGTCAGTGCGAACACAAGGCCGATGAACGCGCCGACACGCCTGTGCCGCGATTGCGGGCGCATGGATGACAGCGCCGCCGGGCCGGATGCGCTGGAGGAAGATATGCTGTGCCCAGCCTGCGCGTCGCCAAGGCTGATCGGCCATCCTGAATTATCATCGCTGCCACTGGCCCATGTCGATTGCGACGCCTATTACGCATCGGTCGAAAAGAGAGACCGGCCGGAACTCGCCGATGTTCCATTGATCGTGGGCGGTCGCGAGCGCGGCGTGGTCACCACCTGCTGCTATATCGCCCGTCGCTATGGCGTGCGCTCGGCGATGCCGACGTCGCGCGCGCTGCAACTCTGCCCCCATGCCGTGGTGCTGAAGCCCGATATGGAAAAATATCAGCACGAATCGCGCCGCATCCGCGCGCTGATGCTGGAGGCCGCGCCGACGGTCGAGCAGGTGTCGATCGACGAGGCCTATCTCGATTTCGGCCCGACCCTGGCCGATCGGACAGAACCGCCGGCGCGCGCCCTCGCCCGGTTGTCGCTGACGATCGAGAAGCGCGTCGGCGTCACCGTTTCGATCGGGCTCGCGCCCAACAAGATGCTGGCCAAGCTCGCGAGCGACCTCGGCAAACCACGCGGATTCCATGTTATCGGTCGGTACGACGCGCTGGAGGCGATCGGTCCGATGAAGCTCACCGCCCTGCCTGGCGTCGGTCCCGTCATGTCCGGAAGGTTGGAGGCGCTGGGGTTTAAGGTGATTTCCGATCTGTGGGCCGCCAACGAAAACGAGCTTATCCATCGCTTTGGCCTGTGGGCCCGGCGCCTGATCGCCTTTTCGCGGGCGGAGGATAACCGGAAGGTGGCGGGCGTGCGCGGCCAGTCGGTCACCATTGGCGCGGAAACCACTTTTCACGCCGATCTGCGCGGGCTGGCCGACATCTCAGCGGAATTGCGCCCACTTTGCGAGACCGTGGCGCGGCGCCTCGACAAGGCCGGACTGGCGGCGGCCGGCTTAACCCTGAAACTGCGGCATGCGGACCGACGCATCGTGACTCGCGCCTGCCGCATCGGCCATCCGACGGCCCGGGCCGAGACGATATGGCGGGCGGCCAGCGCGGTGCTGGCGGTCGAGGCGGATGGCCGCCCCTATCGCCTGGTCGGCGTCACCGCGACGCGCCTGGTGCCCGGCCAATTGGCCGATCCGCCGGATTTGTTCGAGCAGCCGATCGCCAACTGAACGACGGGTCCGCTATGCGACCCTTCGCTTCGCGCCTAATACCCTGCCCGGCTATTGTCCCTGATCGCCCGGAATTCGTTGCCGTTGCGCCAGTTCGGCCATCGGTCGCTATCGGCCAGGTTCCGTCCGAAAGCGTAGAGCGCCTTCATATCGTCGACCGGGCCGGTCAAATCCCAATGAGGATCGTATTCGTCGGAGGGCTGATGATAGCGGTGCTCGCGATAATCGTCGCGCACCGCCTGACCGGCCGCCTTTCCGCCGTCGATGAGGTCATACCCACCATCCGGGTCCAGCATCGGCACGCCGACCTTGGCGAGGCTGATGTGGTCGGAGCGATAGAAATGCCCCTTTTCCGGCTCGGCGTCGGGAGAGATCACCCGATTCTGGCTTTTCAGCGCGGTGGCCAGCATATCCTCCAGTTCGGAGGCGCCGCTGCCGATGACGGTCAGATCGTGCGCCCGTCCTTCCGGCGGATCGGCGTCGATATTCACGCCGCCCACGATATGCGACAGCTTCCAGATCGGATGCTCGGCGAAATACTCCGAACCCAGCAGGTTTTGCTCCTCCAACGTCCAGCAGATGATCGCGATCGAGCGCTTCGGCGGCCATTCCTGGTGGGCGAAGGCTTCGCCGATTTCGAGAATCCCCGCGACGCCGATGCCGTTATCGACCGCGCCGTTATAGATTTTATCCGGTCCCGCAACGTCGGGCTTGACGCCCAGATGATCCCAATGGGCGGTGTAGAGGATGTAGTCGTCGGGATGGATCGACCCCTTTACCACGCCGATAATATTCCGCGTCGTCATATGGGTGACGGTGGACTGCGCCTCGGCGGATAGCGTCTCGCCCGCCATGGGGATGGCCCTGAAGCCGGGCTTATTGGCCGCCGCCTTCATCGCCGCGTAATCCAGCCCGGCGCGCCGAAATAGCTCCCGCCCCATGTCCAGCGTTACCCAGCCCTCGATAGGCGCCATGGAGGCGTTCTTGTCGGGATTGTCGAGCCAGGATTTGGCGCCCGAATTGGAATTGCGGACGACCTGATAGCCATAGGCGGCCGGAACGGTCTCGTGCACGATGATGGCCGCCGCCGCGCCATGCCGGGCGGCCTCCTCGAATTTATAGGTCCAGCGGCCGTAATAGGTCATCGCCTTGCCTTTGAAGAAGGCGGGGTCCGGCGCGGCATCCTCGTTGCCGGGATCGTTGATGAGGATGACCACGGTCTTCCCCCGCACATCGACCCCGGCGTAATCGTCCCAACGATATTCCGGGGCGACGACGCCATAGCCGACGAAGACCAGCGGCGACGAGGCCACGGCGACCGCATCGTTCACGAATTGGGGCGTCCACCACACCGCGTCATCCGGAAATTTCGGCGTGAGAGCGCCCTGGGGCGTGTCGATTATCAGTGAGGAGCGCGCGGGATCGAGCGTGATCGTGACGGCGGGAACATCCTGGAAATAGCTTCCATGATTGCCGGGGCTAAGCCCAATCCGCTTCATCTCGTCGGC
>CAJCJC010000196.1 GCA_903970575.1 Alphaproteobacteria bacterium | reverse complement strand
GTCGAACACGAGGACAAGCGCGCCGCCGATCTTTTCTGGCGCGAGCAGAACTCGGCCATCATGAACATGTCGGTCGGCACATCGATCGGCCTCGGCGGCATGGCGCAGCCGATCACCCATCTATTCTCTTTTCTCATCGACAAGGCGGAAATTCCGATCACCGTCACGGTCGAGGGCGATACGCGCCCCTTCCATCTGGCGCCGACCGCCATCTTCGATCCCGCCATGATCGAGCGGCCGCCCGCGCCGCCGGCGCCGTTAGACGCCAGCGAGGGCGGCTCTGTCCCGCTGGTCGCGCTCGCCTGGGCGCGCAGCGGGGACAAGGGTAATCTCTTCAACGTCGCTGTCATCGCTCGCCGGCCCGAATACCTGCCCTATATCAGCGCGGCGCTGACCCCTGCGGCCGTCGCCAACTGGTACAAGCATTTCCTGACCGAGGCGGGCGCGGCCAAGGTCGATCGCTATGAGGTTCCCGCCATCGACGCGATCAATTTCGTCGTCCATGACTCCCTGGCCGGCGGCATCAACGCCTCGCCAAGGCTGGATTCGGCGGCAAAGGGCATGGCGCAGCAACTGCTCGAATTCCCTGTTCCGGTCTCGCGCGAGATCGCCGTAGGACTCTCCGTGACCTCCGAAGCCGCATAGGGGCCCCCACCATGCCAGACGATTTCGATCCCATCATGGGCTTCAACCCCGACAACGTCGTACACTCGATCACCATCGAGATCGACGCCCCGGCCTCCGTCGTGTGGCAGGTGCTGACCGACCTGCCGCGTTATGGCGAATGGAACCCGTTCTGCGTCGCGGCGGAGTCCACGCTGGAAATGGGCGCGCCCGTCTATATGAAGCTGAAAAGCTTCTGGAGCGACGAACTCAGCCCCAATGTCGAACATGTTTGCGCCTTCGAGCCCGAAAAGCAGCTATCCTGGGAGCTGAAATACATCGAGGCCTGGCCCTATCCTGCCCGCCGCGACCAATACGTCACCGCCCTCGGCCCCGAACGCTGCTCCTATTACTCGACTGACGCCTTCTACGGCGATGTCGGAACCCACGTCATGCGCTTCTGCGGCCCCTGGGTAAAAATCGCCTTCGATAACACCGCCCGAGCGCTGAAGGCGCGGGCGGAGCAGATTTACAAAGGGCGGCAATAAACGCCGCTCCGGTATGGAGGTCGTGCGCATTCAACTTTTCATTGACGGCTAACCGTCTTCACCCAAAACGCCCGATCACCTCATCCGCGTACCGCGCCACGGCGTCCTTCTCCAACTGCAAATCCTTGGTTCCAGGGCTGTAGATCTGCCAGGGCTGCATCAGGATGCGCGTCACGCCCTGTTCCTCCAGGCGGCGATACCCGTCCACGTCGAACACGTCCATCGGCGTGGCCAACACGTCGAAATCATCCGGGTCGCGGCCGTATTCCGTGCGGTAGGCGCGTATCTTGCCGATGCTCTCCACGATATCGGCGGAAGACTGCAAATCCGTCAGCCAGCCATCGGCGATCCGGGCGCAACGGCGCAGCGCCGGCTCCGAAATGCCGCCGACCCAGATCGGGATCGGCGCGGGGGGCGCGGGGTTCATCTCCACCCGCCCAAACTGGTAATGCCCACCATGATACTCGACATAGGCGCCGGTCCACAGCAGCCGCATGATCTCGATCATCTCGTCCGTCCGCTTGCCGCGGGTCGAGAAATCCTGCCCCAGCAATGCGAACTCGTCCTTTGACCAGCCGACCCCGATCGTCAGCACCACGCGGTTATTCGATAGGATCGCCGCGGTCGAAACCGCCTTGGCCACCAGGAACGGATTGCGCATCGGCAGCACGAACGCGTTGGTCGTGAACCGCAGCCGTTTGGTGATCGTCGCGAAGGCGCCCATCATCACCATCTGGTCCGGCCAATCCGTGAATTCCGGCCAGCGCCGCGCCCCGTCCGGCGTGTAAGGATAGGGCGCGCTCAACGTTTCTGGATTCACCGTGTGGTCGGAGAGAGAGATCATATCCCAGCCGGTTTCATCCGCGGCGACAGCCAGTTCGGGCAAATGCGCTACGGGCGTAAAGGCTCCGGACAACACGAATTTCATAGTATCTCCGATCCCATGGCCGTGCTGGAAAATCGCTGACCGTCCGCACGATGTTTTGTCAAATCCATAAAATGCAAAGCATTCGTTAATCACTAAGATTTAGTGCAATTTCTAAGGCCCCGTCGGCACGGCGGAAAATCAATCTCGGTTGATTTTACAATCTATTTTGGAACACAAACAGTTGCTTAGTGTTTATAGGCTATTGCGTCGGAATTTAGTCCAATTCGGAACGATAAAGGCCACAAAATGCAAGACCCCAAACCCGTTTCGCCCGCTTCCAGCACATCCTCCCCCGCTTCCAGCAATTCTTCTCGCTCTTTATGGGAACGCCGCGCTTTTGAGAAGCAATTGATGGGCGTGATCCCCGATCTCCGCGCGTTCGCCCGTTTTCTCGCCGGCAATCCAGCCGAAGCGGACGATCTGGTGCAGGACACGGTCGTTCGTGCGCTCAACGCCTACGAGCATTTCGATTTGAAGACAAACATTAAGGCGTGGACGTTCACCATCCTGCGCAATATCCGCATCAATTCCTATCGCAAGCGTCGTTTCGAGGAGCTGGACGAGGCCACCATGGCCACCATGTCCGCCCGGGCCAATCAGGAAGACAGCCTTGAGTTGAAGGAGGTCCTCCGCGCTCTCGAAACCCTTCCCGCCGCCCAGCGGGAGGTGATTACCCTGGTCCGCGCCAGCGGCCTTTCCTATGAAGAGGCGGCCGAGATCATGGGCTGCAAGCTCGGCACCATCAAAAGCCGCGTCAATCGCGCCGACGCCGCGCTCCGCGCCGCCCTCGGCAGCGATTTCCGCGCGCCGCGCCCCAGTTCCCGGAACGCATCGGAAGCAGCCGAACTCTCTCTCTGAGTCAGCCGCCTTTGCTCAGCCCAGGTCTCGCCGCTTTCGGGTGGCGGGGCCTGGGGCATTGATGCTATTCGAGGGGCGTCAAGCAAAGCATTCACCTGGAAAACAGGTGTGCCGGGGAAGGGCTATTGATGATTTCAAAGGCGTTCGGCCCGATCAAGCAGATCGCCTATCTAGTTAAAAATCTCGACGCTAGCCTTGAACGCTGGAGCCTTTATTCCGGCATCGGTCCCTGGACCGTGTACAAGAACGTGGTTCTGATTGGCCATTTTCGAGGGCGGGAAACCAGCGTCACCATCGATGTCGGCCTGTCCTACCAGGACGACCTTCAGATCGAGATCATCCAGGTCTCCAGCCGAACGCCATCGCCATACCAGGATTCCGCCGGCCGCCCGCTCGTCGGCATGCATCACATCGCCTGGATGACCGACGATCTTGACCGGGATATCGTCAAGGCCGGGTCCAGGGGCATGGTCCTAGCCTTTTCCGCCGCCAATCCCGCCTCCAGGGTAGCCTATTTCGAATCCGGGGACGAACCCGGCATCCTGTTCGAATTCATCGAGGTCACGCCGCCGATCCTCCAGGGCTTCGCCGAGGGCGTCGCCGCCTCCCGCGCCTGGGACGGCAGGGATCACATCTTGCAAACGATCGATTTCGCCGCGCCATGAAGACCATCGGGTTGATGCCCCGGCGCCCCGATACCGCGCGAATCGCCTTCCGCGATCATTATGAGAATCGGCACGCCCCCTTGGCCCTGCCGCTTTTTCCCTTCACCAAATATGTCCGTAACCATGTCGTGGCGTCGGACCCAGAGCCGCTGGGCTTCGACTGCCTGTCCGAGTTCTGGGTCGACGATCTGGCGGCGGTGCATCGTCTGATGACCTCGGAGGTTGGAGACATCATGCGCGAGGACGAGCGCCGTTTCACCGATCAGGCCCGCATCGCGCCGGCGGTCGCTGAGGAGACCCTCATCGCCGGTCCGCCGCGCGGCGTCGACCCCAGGGTGGCCAAGGAAATCCTGATGCTCCGCCGCGCGCCGGCGGCGTCACGGGAGGCTTTTGCCCAAGTCGTCATCGGCTGGAGCAGGGGCCTTTTCGAGCGCGCGCATGGCGGCATCGCGCGCCTCACCTTCGACCTGGTGACCCCGTTCGAGGGAGTCCGCTTTCCGCCCTGCGATGGAATCCTGTATGGCTGGATCCATGGGCCTGGCGGTATGGTATTCGAGGCCGCCGCGCCGGATGGCATCGAAATTCACGCGCGGATCGAAACTGAATCGATCGAGACGCCGCTTTGAGTGGGAGAGGAAAATGGCGATGAAGCACAGGACGATCCGGGGAGAAATCCTCTACACCTCTCATAAGCCCGAGATTTACGGCCAGGTGCGCGGGCGCGAATTCTTCACGTGGACCCACCATACCGATGGCCGGCGCACCATGCGCGCGTTGTGCGAGATCGAGGAGCCGGAGCCGACCGTCCTACGCGACATCACCTTTTCGCTGGACGCGAACGACCGTCCGACGGATTGCTTTGTAAGGCTTACGGTGGGCGACCGTTTCATGGGCGCCGGCCTGTTCCGCATCGGTGAGGATTTCGTGGAGTGCGAAAGTTTCGGCCCCACCCTCGGCCGCTTGTCGCAGCGCGTGCCGATCGATGGCCCGTTCGATGGCTTCGGCACCCATCCGATCGCGGGTGACGCCTATATCAGCAAATGCCTCGACCTGTCGAAGGGTCCGCATCAGCGCCAAATTCGCGCCTTCCTGCCCTCGTCGGACCATCGCGGCGCGACCCCGCCCATGATCGCCCAATCCCGCATCGAACTTGAATATGTCGGCGAGGAAACCGTCACCGTCACGGCCGGAACCTTCGATTGCCGTCATTACCGTTTCACCGACGAAAAAGGCGGCATGGCGACCGACAAGGGCGCCCATCCCGATTACGACATGTGGGTCACCGCGGACGACGACGCCATCTTCGTCAAGGGCGGCGTCGGCGGCTACATGAAGACCTGGTATGAATTGGTGAAGCTGGAACGCGATTGATACGTCGTCATCGCGACGTCGCGATCCAGAGCTCCAAGCCGAGCAGCCTGGACTGCGTCCCAGCTACACTCCCGCCGCCCAATCGATCAGCACTGCCACCACGCGCCGCAGGACGTCGGTCAGGTTCTCGGCCCGGCTTGGGTCCCAGGCGAAAGGGGGTCCTTCCTCCATATAGGCGATTTCCGCCATCTCAAGCTGAAGCGCGTGAATTCCGGCGCCAGGCTGGCCGTAATGGCGCGTGATATAGCCGCCGGTGAAACGGCCGTTCAGAATTGCCGTAAACCCTTCCGCGCCGTTCAGCATATCCATGATCCGCGCGGTCAGCCCGGAATCGGCCGTGGCGCCTTTGCCGGTCCCGAGATTGAAATCGGGCAGCCGGCCTTCGAAAAACCGAGGCGCTTCCGAAATAATCGAATGCCCATCCCAAAGGACCGCGACGCCAAACCGGTCTCGCAGCCGCGCCAGCTCTTGGGCGATATTGTCGTGGTATGGCCGCCAATAAGTCTCGCGCCGCGCGGCGATCGCCGCGTCGTCCGGCTCTTGACCGTCGCGATAGATCGGTTCGGACGCGAAGGTCTTCAGCGGAACGAGTTCGGAATTATCCGCGCCGGGGTAAAGCGGCCGCCCAGATGGATCGCGATTCAAATCGACCACATAGCGCGAATGGGT
>CAJCJC010000195.1 GCA_903970575.1 Alphaproteobacteria bacterium | reverse complement strand
CGCATTCCAGGTTAGACGACGGCCGAACGATGCGGAGAGTATTGGCATGATCAAATCCACCTCGGATTGTCTCACGGATGCGCATCTGATCCTGTTCGGAAAAATCATGCAGGGCTTCGCACGATATGAAGCGCTGATCTTGGGCATCATGGCGTCGGTCAGCGGAGCGGACGCCACCGCACTGAAACTATTGACCGCGGACCTTACGATCGCGGAGAGGCGACAGACGCTTCTCCGTCTATTGCGTCACCGCGACGCGCCCATCGACCAGATCGACGGCATTCAGAAACATTTGGACGTCGTTCTGACGTTCGGCCCCCTGCGAAACGATATCGCTCACTCCCTCTGGGTCGCTTCGGCGCCCGAAGAGACGATCTCTCCCGCCTGGCTTAGCCACGGAAACTTGAGCGCGATCAAAGCGGTGCATGATATTACCCCGTCAAGCGACACCGCGGGGGATAGCAAGAACTTCATCGAGGGTTACGACGATAAGGTCACCTACACCCTGGACGACTTGAGGAACGCGGCGGAATCACTCCAGACGAATGTTCACGCCTTCGAAGCCTACGCGGACGAGATCAAACTGATTTCGTGAGCCGCCGCTTTGGTTTACCTTGAGTAACCTCAATATTTGCGAAGACAAGCTATGCAAACTTTCGCCGAAGCCATGCCGACGATCCTGAAACACCGGGGCGTTTGGGAAGGCGTCTATCGGCATTTCGACGCTGATGGGGGGTTGATCGACCGGCATCGGACGCGCATCCGCTGCGAGTATCCGGAAACCGGGCCTTACGCCTATATTCAGTATAATCATTTCATGTGGGATGACGGTCGGGAATATCGCGCCGAGCTTCCGGGCGTATTCCGCGATGGCAGGCTATGGTGGGATGTGCCGACATTCCATGGCTATGCCTGGGAGACGCGTGACGGCATCATCCTCCTAAACCTCACCCGAAAGGATGAACCGAACGCGAATTTCTTCGAGATGATCGTGCTCGGGGCCACAGGAGAGCATCGCGCCCGCACCTGGCAGTGGTTCCGCGACGGACAGCTCTATAAGCGCACGCTTTGCGACGAGCATTTGGTATCGCGGGATTAGAGCCAGGCAGGCCTTGGTGATAAACGTCACCAGAAGCATCGTTTTGGCCATCCGCCGCCCGTGTTCGCGATGCCGTGACGCCGCTTCGTCGGCGCATTAAGCTTGTCGCCCGCCACCACCGCCGCCTGTTCACCATCTATCGTCACATAGCGGCGTTGCTCCCCGAATCTGAGACGTCCGCCTATTTCCTTTCGATCCTAACGAGGATCATGATAGCGCCACTTCCACTCCGAGCCTTGGCCGCCGACGTCAAGCCCCACAATGCGCCCGCGTCCAATTATGATTAATAGAACAAGAGCCTAGCTGCGTTGTATGATCGTATGCTGCGAGTCCCGATCGATTGCGCGGCCCCTTCACTTAAAGGGATGGATTTGGACGTGACCAAAAGGCGCCGCACCGGCGAGTCAACTATTCGTATGCTTCCGGGGGCGGCGCACGGTCCTGTAGGCGCGATTCGGAGTCTGTCCAAACGATCCTCTCCCACCGTTATCCTTCCGGTCGTTTGACATGCGCGGCCGGCGTTTTAGTGAGGGACCGAACCGACACGATCGAAACCTCCTCGCCGCGATTGGGGCCACGATGGCGATGATCTTATACGGGTCGCTCTATCCTTTTGCGTTTCACGCCCCGCCTCCGGGCGGCGCGGGCGCCCTTGCCACATTGCTCGGCACATGGAGCAAGACGCCCGGTCGAGGCGACTTTGCTTCCAATATACTTCTTTATACGCCGCTTGGCTTTTTTGGCGGCATTCTGGCGCGGCTGCACGCCTCACTGAAGCGGATCGCCCTGATCGTCCTTCTGGGGGCCACTCTCAGTTTCTCGATCGAATTGCTGCAATATTACGATACCGGCCGAGATACCGAGGCGACCGATTTTTACGCCAACGTCGCCGGCACGATGCTGGGCGCGCTTTTCGGTCGGTCGTTCGGACGGAACATTCGCTGGTCGGTCCTGAGTGGCGTTCCCGCCAACCCAGTGCCGGCGTTATTGCTGGTCGCCTGGCTTGGTTACCGTCTCTATCCGTATGTTCCAACGATCGACCTGCACAAGTATTGGAATGCGATTAAACCATTAGTGTTGCACCCGAGCGCCACGCCTTACGCGATCTTTCGCCAGACGGCGTTCTGGATGGCCATCTGCCTTCTGGTCGAGAAAATCGCTAATGGTCGGCGCGCCGTGCTCTTGTTCGGGATATTCGCGGGCCTTGTCACCGGCGCCAGCATTCTGATCGTCACAACTTGGTTAAACCTATCCCAGCTTATTGGGATGGGAATCGCGTTTTGCCTGTGGCGGTTGACCGCGGAACAGAGCAAGTACCGCATCACGATCGCGGCGGGGCTTGTTGGCGTCAATGTCTTGGCTCTAAGGCTCGAGCCGTTCGAATTCTCCGCCGAACCGGGAAAATTTGGGTTGGTTCCCTTTCTCGGCTTCATGCAGGGCTCGATCGATATCGACGTTCAGTCGTTCTGTGAGAAATTCTTCCTGTACGGGGTGTTAATCTGGCTGTTGCGGCGCACGGGCCTGAGGATGGCGTTCACCGTTATTTTAGTCGCCAGCGCCTTGTTCATCACCAGCCTTGCCGAAATATTTATTCATGGGCGGTCGGCGGAAATTACCGACGCCGCCATGGCGCTCGGAATAGCGGGCGTGATCGCGCTCCTCGATGCGGGGGCGGAACCCGAACTGGAATTTGCTAATAGAGACAGACGACATCATCGGAAAGCCTACACGAAAACGGCGGATACGCTGACAGGGCGTCTTACGGACGCGGATTCTTTCCATCGGGCGAACAACGGCGATCCTCCCCCTTGCCCACCGCCCCCCTTGGCCTGATATGATGATGTGGGAGGTTGGCGATGGACGAGCTCCTCGCCAACCCGGTCAGGTCCGAGAGGAAGCAGCCGTAACGAGTTTCGGCCCGGGTCGTCGTCCAGCCTCCCACCTGCTTAATTTCATGCGATAATCCGGTCCCTGGAGCATGGCTTCGCTTCAGGCGAAAGCCTGCCCCAGGAGGGAGCTTGAGCGATACCGACCTTGGCGGTCTCTTCCCCTCCGCGGCGCCGCCGTCGCCCACGACCGGCGAAGCCACGCCCTATCGCGTTCTCGCCCGCAAATACCGTCCATCGACCTTCGGCGAGTTGATCGGGCAGGACGCGCTCGTCCGAACCCTGACAAATGCATTCGCCCAGAACCGGATCGCCCACGCCTTCATGCTGACCGGCGTGCGGGGCGTCGGCAAGACCACCACGGCGCGGATCATTGCGCGGGCGCTGAACTGCATCGGCCCCCATGGCAAGGACGGTCCTACGATAACGCCCTGCGGCGTTTGCGATAATTGCATCGCCATCGCCGCCGACCGGCATGTAGACGTTCTGGAGATGGACGCCGCCTCGAATAATGGCATCGACGATATTCGCGAATTGATCGAGGGCGTCCGCTACGCGCCCGGCGCCGCGCGCTATAAAGTTTATATCGTCGACGAAGTGCATATGTTGTCAAAGCCGGCGTTCAATGCGCTGCTGAAGACGCTGGAAGAGCCGCCGCCGCACGTCAAATTCATTTTCGCGACCACCGAAATTCGCAAGGTGCCGATCACCGTGCTGTCGCGCTGCCAGCGATTCGATTTAAGGCGCATCGACGCCGAGATTTTGATCGAGCACTTCAATCGCATCGCCGCCGCTGAATCGGTCGACGTGGAGCCAGCGGCGATGGCGCTGATCGCGCGCGCCGCCGATGGGTCCGCCCGCGATGGGCTGTCGCTGCTCGACCAGGCGATCGCGCGCGGGGCCGGCGCGGTGACGGCCGAGCAGGTCCGCGATATGCTAGGCCTCGCGGATACGACCATCGTACTCGACCTCTACGAAGCCGCGATCGGCGGCGACGCCAAGACCGCGCTCGACATTTTGGGACGGCTCCACGCCGCCGGCGCCGATGCGGCCGCCATCGTCGAGGATCTGCTTGACCTGACGCATCTCATAACGCGGCTCAAGCTCGCCCCGAGCGCCGCCGGGGCGCGGTTGGGCGATTTGGAGCTGCGGCGCAGTCTGGCGTTGACTGAGCGTTTGAGCATGCCGATCCTGACCAGGACATGGCAGTTGCTGCTCAAGGGGATCGGCGAGCTGCAAGCCGCTCCCGATGCGCACGCCGCCGCGGAAATGATCATCCTCAGGCTTGCCTACGCCGCCGACCTGCCGCCCCCGGCCGAACTGGTGCGCCGCCTGGAAGCCGGCGGCCCAACCTCGGATCAGGGCCGTTCACCAACGTCATCGCCGAGGGCCGACCCCGGCGCGCCGCGCGGCGGCCCGGCGATGGCGCTTGCCCGCGCTCAGCCATTGGACGACGAACGCCCGCCGTCGCCAGCCGTGGCGCATCCGCCGGCCCAGCCCCCCCCCGCCTCCGTCCTCGCCTCTCCCACCAGTTTCAGGGACGTCGTTCGTCTGTTCGCGGAAAAAAAAGAGGGCGTCCTCGAATATCACCTGTCGAGCAGCGTTCGGCTTGTGCGCTTCGAGCCGGGCGTGATCGAGTTCAACCCACTGCCGGGCGCTCCCCCCAATCTGGCGAATCGGATGGGCGGCTTGCTTCTGGAATGGACGGGCCGTCGGTGGGTGATCGGCGTTTCGGGAGCCGTCGGCCAGGAGACTCTGGCTGAAACCGATCGGGCGCGGATCGACGCCTCGCTCGACTCGGCGCGCATGAGCCCGGCGGTGATCGCGGTGATGGAGGCGTTTCCAGGAGCGACCATCACCGAGGTGCGCAACCTTGCCCAAACCGCGCCGGAAGCGGAGGATGAGGTCACTGTCGCGGACTCTGGCGAAGCGGGTGAGCCGCCTTTAGAAAGTCTGGACGACGCGTAAGGAGACGATGCGTGAAAAATATCGGCCAATTGATGAAACAGGCGCAGCAGATGCAGACCCGCATGGCGGAAATGCAGGCAAAGCTGGGCGAGATCGAAATGACTGGCCAATCCGGCGGCGGAATGGTGAGCGCGATCATGAACGGCAAGGGCGAACTGAGAAAGATCACTCTCGACAAGGCCGCTGTCGACCCCGATGACATCGAGATACTGGAAGATCTGATCATCGCCGCCGTGGCGGACGCCAAAGGTAAAATAGAGTCGTACGTCGCGGGCGAAACCCAGAAACTGATGGGGGGCATGCCGATGCCGCCGGGGATGAAGCTGCCATTCTAACGGAAAAGCCACCCAATCCACTCGCGCCGCGCCTGGTCGTCGAAGACGCGGCGAAGGCCGTGGACTTCTACCGGCAAGCCTTCGGCGGCACGGAAATAGGCCGAATTATGGGGCCGGACGGCCGATGCGTCCGCATCGCCCTGTCGATTAACGGGCGCCTGGTCTATCTGAGCGACATGTTTCCGGAATTCGGCGGTCCTGGAGCGCCAACCGTACTGGGAGGAACCACGAGCGCCATGCATATCGAAACTACCGATCCGGACAGCCTGTTCAATCGGGCGATTTCAGCCGGAGCAACTCCGGTTACGCCAATGAGGGATATGTTCTGGGGCGAACGTCAGGGTTTGCTGCGCGATCCATTTGGCCATCGATGGTCGATCTCCGCCGGTGGGGATCTTGAGCGCCAAGCCTCCGCCGCGGCGAATGCGAAAACCTATTTCTGATGCGCATCGCGACGTGGAACATCAATTCCGTCCGGCTGCGGTTGCCCTTGGCGCTCCGGTTGTTGGACGAACTGCGGCCAGAGATATTGTGTTTTCAGGAAACGAAAACGCCGGATGAGTTCTTTCCGGACGAGGCGTTCGCGGACCATGGGTACACGCATACGCATATCCATGGGATGAAAGGCTATAACGGCGTCGCGATCGTCTCGCGCATCCCTTTGGAGGCTCGGGAGATCCGGCATTCCTGCGAAAAGGAGGATTGCCGCCACATCGCGGCGACCGCGCCGGACGGGACTGAAATCCACTGCGTTTACGTACCGGCGGGCGGCGATATTCCCGACCCGGAGGTCAATGACAAATTTGCTCACAAACTCCGTTTCTTGGACGAATTGTCGGATTGGTGGCGAGGCGCGCGTTCGGCCGACCGACCGATGGTGCTGGTTGGCGACCTCAACATCGCGCCGCTGGAGACAGACGTCTGGTCGCACAAGCAACTGCTCGACGTCGTGTCACATACCCCGATCGAGGTCGAAAAAATGGCTTACATGCAAGCCTCGATCGACTGGGTGGACGCGGTGCGCCGTTTCGTACCGCCCGAACGGAAGCTTTATACGTGGTGGAGTTACAGAAATCGCGATTGGCGCGCCTCGGATCGCGGCCGTCGCCTTGACCACATCTGGGTGACGCCCGCCCTGACCGGCCGCCTGGCCGCCGCCGGCGTCGTGAAGGACGCACGGGACTGGCCCTCACCCTCCGATCATGTCCCGGTCTGGATCGACCTCTCCTGAAGCACGCGCCGCGCCACGGTTGCAAGCTCCGCCCCTCTCGTGCTTTACCCTCCGCTCGCATCGATGGAGGGGTGGCCGAGTGGTTGAAGGCGCACGCCTGGAAAGTGTGTAGACGGGAGACCGTCTCGGGGGTTCGAATCCCCCTCCCTCCGCCAC
>CAJCJC010000194.1 GCA_903970575.1 Alphaproteobacteria bacterium | reverse complement strand
TACTCGTCGACGGTCTCGTGGCTATCGAGGATCTGAAGCTGAAACTTGGCCTTCAGGCTCTGCCGGGAGAGGATGAGGTGACTACCGTTGGCGGGTTCATCCTAACCAGACTAGGTCGGCTGCCCAAGGTCGGCGACACGGTGACTTACGCCGATTTCATGTTCGAGGTTACGGCCATGGCAGGTCGGCGCGTCGAGAAGGTTAAGATCACCAATACGATGCCGGTGCTGGCCGAGGACGACGGCGGTTAGCCGACCAGGCGATGCCAAAAATCCTTGACCTTCTGAATCGCGGCGCGGCCGACCTCAATCGCGGCGTGTCCAGCGTCGATGGCCGCCTGCACCGGCTTCATGATGGCGTCCTCCACCGGTTTCAGGAAGGCTTCCGCCATCGGCTTAATCGTGTCCTTGACCTGTTGCATCGCTATTTCCTTCAGCATGGCCGGGTTCATTTTCTTCAGCGCCGCCTTCTGCTCGGCCGACAGGCTGGCCCATTTCGAGCGCAGCTCCGCCTGAACATCGGGCGGCAGGCCGTTGAACGAGCTTTCCATCTGTTGCGGCGTCATCTTGGAAAGGTCGCCCGGATTCGACTGAAGCTGTTTCAACAGCGCCGCTCGCGCCTCCGGGGAAAGGTTGTTGAACTCCGATTGAAGCTGGCCGGGCGACGGCGTGGCCTCTCCGCTGGAACCGCTGGCCGCCTGGTCAGCTAAACCGACGACCGGCGGCAGCATTGCGACGGAGAGCGTTGCGACAAGAATGGCGTTACGAAAAATCCTGGTCATGACAAATATCCATACGCCGTTGAATTGGATTTTATGAATTCATGATCCTATCCGCGACTTTTCGCCATAGTCTTTTACGTCGCCCGCGCTTCGGCCCGCACGCACTCCAACTTCATGCGACAATCGGGGCCGTCATTCCTCCGATACGACCTTGGTGTCCACCGGTTTGACCCGCCACGTGAAGACCGAGGTCATGGCGTAGTTCCAGACGGTGCCGAGCAGCACGCCGATGATTCCGGCGACCCACCAGGTCTGGTTCTCGGCGAACAGATAGGACGCAACGCCTATATTCGACAGCGCGCCGATCGAGCAGATGATCGCGAAGCTGAAAAAGCCATAGATAAAGCGAACCCCCTTCAGGCGCTGATCGCGATAGGTGATGACGTTGTTCAGCCAGTAATTGAACACCATGGCGATGCCGGTCGCGATGGATTGCGCCTCGGCGAAGGGCGCCCCGTTCGACTTATAGGCGAACCACAGCACCACGAAATGGATGCCGAGGCCGAACGTGCCGACGCCCAGATACATCAGGAACCGCACCGGCACGTAGCTGCCAAGCATCTTGTCGAGCAGCAGCATGGCGTATTCCCACGCCACCATCGTATCCAGCTTGCTTTCCCCCTTGATGCGGGACCCGAAGGTAAACGGAAGCTCCACCGTCTTCAGCGGCGCCGGCGCGGAGGCGAAAATATCCAACAGGATTTTGAAGCCCTTGGCGGATAATCGGCGCACCACGCGCTCGAAGACATCGCGGCGCAGCATGAAAAAGCCGCTCATGGGGTCGCTCAGATCCTGTTTCACGATCAACCGCGCCAGCCTCGCGCCCAGCTTGCTGATCTTGATCCGGTTGGCGGCGAATTCGCCCACATCGCCGCCCGGAACGAACCGGCTGCCCACGACGATCTCGGTCCCGTCCTTCCTTAGCGCCTCCAGCATGCGCGGCAGCAGCCTCTCGTCGTGCTGCAAATCGCCGTCCATCACGGCGATATAGGGGGCTGAGCTGGCTAGGGCGCCCTCGATCGTCGCGGAGGATAGGCCGCGTCGCCCGATGCGCTGCAGCACCCGCACATTGGGATTTGTCCGCGCCAGACGCCGTACGATTCCTGCCGTGCCGTCGCGCGAATCGTCGTCGACGAAGATCACTTCCCAATCCACGCCGGCGAGCGCGACGGTCAGCTTGTCGATCAGCAGCGGAACGTTTTCCGCTTCGTTATAGGTCGGCACGACGACGCTGAGATCGATCGCTCGCGGTTCGATGGCCGCGCGAACCGAATTTTGGCTGTCCATGCCTTTTTGTCCTTATAGGAAATAAGTTTTTTCCAACCCTACAGCGCTTCGGGATGGAGATAAATCGTTTCAAAGCCGCTAATAAATGGCTTGGGCGCAGTCACCGCGCCATAGCGGTCTTGCCGTCCGCAACGACTCCTGTAATTTCGGGCTATGCGCCATCTGCCTGAATTCGGTCCGTTCTTCGTGGTCGATCACCCGCTGATCCAGCACAAGCTGACCTTGATGCGCGATAAGGGGCAGGGGACGGCCGGCTTTCGCCAGTTGTTGCGCGAGATCGCCATGCTGATGGGCTATGAGATCACCCGCGATCTACCGCTCGCCCTCGCGCCGGTCGAAACGCCGCTCACCATTTTTGACGCGCCGCGTTTGGCCGGAAAGAAGCTGGTGATCGCGCCGATCTTGCGCGCGGGCCTGGGCATGGCGGACGGGCTGCTCGACCTGCTGCCCTCGGCCAGGTTGGGGCATATAGGGCTTTATCGGGACCCTGGAACATTACAGCCAGTCGAATATCTGGTGAAGCTGCCAGCCGCCCTGGGCGAGCGTGACGTCATCCTTGTCGACCCTATGCTCGCGACAGGCGGTTCGGCCGTGCGCGCCGTGGACGTCGCGATCGGGCGCGGCGCCGATCCGGCCCGAATTAGGTTCATGGCGCTGGTCGCCGCGCCCGAAGGCGTCCGGTTCCTCCGCGGCAAATATCCCGCGATCCCGGTTTATGTCGCGGCTCTTGACAGTCATCTGAACGATCACGGTTATATCGTTCCCGGACTCGGAGATGCGGGTGACCGCCTCTACGGCACGCGGTAGCCTGTATTTGCGCCTTCATGTCACGATTGCGTATGGCGTCGGCGCGCCGTGGACCTTAAACTGGACGGAGCGCGTTAACGCTCGGTTGGTCCTGAGGCGGAACGGATGAACGAACTTGAACATAAGTGCATCACGGCCGGCTTGAAGATGACCGATCAGCGTCGCGTCATCCTCAAGGTGCTGACCGACGCCGACGACCATCCATCCGTCGATACGGTCTACGCCAGGGCCCGCGCCGTCGATCCTTCCGTGTCAATCGCCACGGTCTATCGGACTCTCAGCTTGCTCGATCAATTGAACCTTGTGCAGAAGCATGATTTTAAAGCCAGCTTCGCGCGGTTCGAGACCAATCTGCGCCATCATCACCATCTGATCGATATCGAGACGGGGGAAGTTGTCGAATTCCAGAACGATCGGCTTGAGGCGCTGAAGCGCGAGATCGCGCTCGAACTCGGCTACGATCTCGTCGATCATACGCTTGAGCTTTATGGCCATAAGCGCAAAATCTGACCCGCACGGTCATCGCGTGGGTTGCGCGGTGTTGGGAGGCGCAAATTGCGCCTGCCGACTCGCGGTGACGCGCGCCTTCGGCGGCATGACGGAAAGCGGCGCTCCCTACGATTCCGCCCTGAATGTCGCGCTCAGGGTTTTTCGCCATCACCACCCGGATTTAGGGTCCGGCGCCCGCGAACTCGTCGAGCGATGGATTTCGCCCGAGAGCGTGCATTGACGCTCGTCTGGACGATTGAGGGCGTCGCTCAAGGGCGCTGGACCCGCGGGGAGGCTTCTTGGACGATTTTTGGTGGCTGATCAGGGGATTGGCCATCGGTCTCGCCTTGGCGATACCGGTTGGGCCGATCGCCCTCCTGTGCATGCGGCGCACCCTTGAACGGGGCTTTATGGTGGGTTTCGCGACCGGCCTTGGCGCCGCCCTCGCCGACCTTATTTACGCGACCCTCGCCGCCTTCGGTATTGGCGCCATCGAAACGGTGCTGCTCGCACACCGTACGCCGCTCAGTTTCGTAGGCGGCCTTTTTCTGCTTTGCTTGGCTTGGCGGACGGGTTTCAGCAAGCATAACGTCGTTCGCGAAGTTAATTCCAGCACTAGGGGCATGCCGAGCGCGCTGCTCAGCGGCTTTGTGCTCACTGCTACCAACCCGCTGACCGTATTGGGTTTCGTCGCCATTTTCGCCGGTTTCGGGGCAGGGCGCGGCCTGACGGATACGGGGCGCGCTTTGTGTCTGACGGCGGGCGTCGGCGCCGGTTCGGCGCTATGGTGGCTGGCGCTAACATCGATCATCGCGCGCATCCGACATTTCTTTGAGCCCAAGACACTGAACACGTTAAACCGCGCCGCCGCGCTGCTGATCGCCGCTTTCGGCTTTTACG
>CAJCJC010000193.1 GCA_903970575.1 Alphaproteobacteria bacterium | reverse complement strand
AGGATTCCGCCGCCATCGCGCTCTTGATCGCGCAAGCAGCCGAACGTCGGCGCGAAAGCCGCGGCGGCCATTTCCGTTCCGACGCCGAGCCTTCGGCCGCCGCGCCGGAGCATTCCATATCCCGCTGGAGCGATTTAGAATGATTGCGCCGTCATTGCGAGCGCACGGGCCATGGGCTCGCAATGACGAAGATACTTATGAGAAGGTAGACCCATGAGCCGATCCAAAATTACACGCGCGCCTGGCGCCCTGTTCGAACCCGTTCGCGTTGGCGATATCGATCTGGCCAACCGGATCGTCATGTCGCCGATGACGCGCAGCCGCGCCGGAGATGGGCTGGCGCCGACGGCGATGAATGCCGAATATTACGCCCAGCGCGCCAGCGCGGGGCTGATCATCACCGAAGCGACACAAATCTCGGCCCAGGCGCAAGGCTATATCGATACGCCGGGGCTTTATACGGACGCCCAGATCGCCGGGTGGAAAGCGGTGACGGACGCGGTGCATGCGCGCGGCGGCAAGATCGTCGCGCAGATATGGCATACCGGGCGGATATCTCACACGTCGTTCCATAACGGCAATCCGCCGGTGGCGCCCTCCCCTATCCGCGCCAACGCGAAGGTGTTCGTCGCCGGGGAAGGATTTACCGACACATCCGTGCCGCGCGCCCTGGAACCGAGCGAGATTGCCCAGATCGTCGATGATTTCCGCCAGACCTGCCGCAATGCGATCGATGCCGGTTTCGATGGCGTCGAGCTGCACGGGGCCCATGGCTATCTGCTGGACGCCTTTCTGCGCGACGGGTCGAACCAGCGCACGGACATGTATGGCGGCTCCATCGAAAATCGCGCGCGGCTGATGCTGGAGGTGACCGAAGCCTGCGCGGCCGAGATCGGCGGCGGCAGGCTCGGCATCCGCCTCTCGCCCGTATCGCCGGCTAACGATTCGCATGACAGCAACCCGCAGCCGCTGTTCGAGCATGTGGTCGAGCGCATCAATCCGCTGGGGCTGGCGTTCATCGATATCGTGGAGGGCGCGACGGGTGGACCGCGCGATATCGCGCCGTTCGATTACGACGCGCTGCGCGACCGGTTCGACGGGGCGTGGATGGTGAATAACGGGTATGACCGCGACATGGCGATCGACGTCATCACCAGCTGCGGCGCCGACCTGGTCGCCTTTGGCCGGCCCTTCATCGCCAACCCGGATCTGGTCCGCCGCCTGAAGGAAAATCTGCCATTGGCCGAGGCAGACCCGGTGACCACTTACGGCAAGGGAGCCGCGGGATACGTCGATTATCCGGCGTTGGACGCGGCGGAGTAACCGGCCAGGCTTGTGCGGTCGATCGCGCCGATGCCGGTGACTCCGGTCAAGGCCATGGCGACGCGCATCTCGGCCTCGATCAGGCGCAGCATGTGGCTGACGGCCGCCTGCCCGCCCGCCCCCAGGGCGAAGGCCCAGGCGCGGCCGAGCATTACGCCGCGCGCCCCCAGCGCCAGCAGGCGCACGACATCGAGCCCGGAACGGACTCCGCCATCGGCCAGCACCGTCAGCCTGTCGCCCACCGCGTCGGCGATCGGCGGCAAGGCGCGCGCGCCGGACAGGACGCCGTCAAGCTGCCGCCCGCCATGGTTGGACACGATGAGTCCGTCCGCGCCGAGATCGGCCGCCGACCTTGCGTCATCCGGATCGAGCACGCCCTTCAGGATGAGCGGGCCCGGCCATTTTTGGCGGACCCATTCCAGATCCTTCCAGGTGACCCGCGGGTCGAAATTGGCGCGCATCCAGGCGAAGTAATCCTCCATTCCCGTGCGGCCGTTCAGCACCGGCAGGACGTTGCCCAGCACATGCGGCCTGCCCCGCAAGCCCACGTCATAGGCCCAGCCCGGCCGGGCGAGCGCCTGCATCAACCGCCGCGCCTGACCGGCAAAGCCGGGCGCGCCGGCGAGGCCGGAGCGGATATCGCGATAGCGCGCTCCCGGCACAGGCATGTCGACGGTGAAGATCAACGCCGAGCATTTCGCCTCGGCCGCCTTGGCGAGTAGATCAGCCATGAACGCACGATCGCGGATCATATAAAGCTGGAACCAGAATGGCCTGTCGACGCCCCGGGCGACCTCGGCGATGGGACAGGCGGATACGGTGGAGAGGCTGAACGGCACGCCGGCCGCGTTGGCCGCACGCGCCGCCTGAACCTCGCCGCGCCGCGCCGTGAGACCGGCGAGGCCGATAGGCCCCAGCGCCACCGGCATCGCCTGCTTGCGGCCGAAGAGCTCGACGGACAGGTCAATGGCGGACACATCGCGCAACACGCGCTGGCGCAGCGCGATATCCTTCAAATCAGCGATGTTCCGGGCCAGGGTGGTCTCGGCGTATGACCCGCCATCGATATATTCGAACAGGAAATGGGGCAGGCGCCGCCGCGCGAGTTCGCGATAATCCGTAATCGACGCCGCCTTCATATCGGCGCGGCCAGATAGGCGTGCGAATGATCCGGCGCCTCGATCAACTCGACGACCATGCCAAGGCCGGTGAAGAAGAACTGAATGAGGGCGCCGCCGAAGGCGATGGCGGGGGCGGGACGGGTGACCGCGATGCAGCCGGCCTGAAGCAGCCGCTCGGATTCCGCCGCCAGATCGCTTGTGAGATAGGCGACGTGGTGCAGGGTGTTCGTGCGGGTTTTGAGGGCCTTGCCGACAGGGCTTTGATCCCCCAGCGGCGCCACCAGTTCATAACACACGCCGGATGCGTCGCGGCCGAACTGGCAATAGATGTGGTTCACGGGATCGGCGAATTCTTCGCTCCACGCGACGATTTCCAGCGTGTCGCGCAGAACGGCGCGGCCTTGCGCCAAGGTGGCGGCGACGACGCCGATATGATCGAATTTCATCGGATTTTATTCCCGCGGAGCATGAGCCTATTTGATAGGCGGATCGTCACCCCGGCGAAAGCCGTCGCCGGGGCGACGCCTTACGCTATTTCGCCTGTTCCTTCAGTTTCTCCAGGGCGTCGGGCATCATGAGGAATTCGGTGAAGTGCATTAATGAATTCGGTAAGAGTGCATTAATTCGATCGAGTTATATTATAAATCCACTTATTAACACACTGTCACCGAATTGACCTTTACCCATTCTAACCTCTGGGATTTGATTTGTCTGAAAGGCGGTCCATTACCGCGAGAAGCAAGGCGGATAAAACGAATGACATGTGAATTCCAACGCTCCAAGCCAATTCACGATCAGCGAGGTGCTCTACATTCATAAAACTTTCAAGAACATGTATCGCCGAAATTGCAACAATAGAGGCCATGAGTTTAATCTTTAGATCGCTAAAATCGACATGCCCCATCCAACTAGGTTTGTCCGAATGGTCCTCGATGTCCAGCTTTGATACGAAATTCTCGTAGCCTGCAAACATCACCATCACAATCAAGCTGCCCATCAAGGACAGGTCAATCAGCCCCAACACGCCAACAATCGTATCATCTGCAGATGTCGTGAGTGCATTGCCAGCCAAGTCAACTGAGCGTTGTACGAATTTTACAAGTAGAAGGAGGAGTCCTATAGCTAAACCCGCGTAAATAGGCGCGAGTATCCATCGGCTAGAAAATATTAGATGCTCGATTATACGCTCAACTACATTGTGAGAGTTGTGCTGTTTTGGTATTGTCATTGTAGGCTACCCTATCTACGAAGGTGTATGTACTTTGGCAGGCGGTACTTGTATCTTTTTGTCTCTTCGTTGCCGCCTAGCAACCAGATTCAGGCTCTCTACCGCCACCGAAAAACCCATGGCGGCATAGATATAGCCGCGCGGCATGTGATAGCCGAAGCCATCGGCGATCAGCACCATGCCGATGAGCAACAGGAACGATAGCGCAAGCATCCTTACCGACGCATGACGGTCGATGAACGAAGCAAGGAAAGTGGAGGCAACGAGCATCAGGGCCATAGCGGCCACGATTGCGGCGACCATCACCCAGATTTCTTGGGCGATTCCCACGGCTGTGATCACGCTGTCGAGGGAAAA
>CAJCJC010000192.1 GCA_903970575.1 Alphaproteobacteria bacterium | reverse complement strand
TGATGGAGGGAGCTAACCCATGACCGCCAGCATCATCGACGGCAAGGCCGAGGCCGCCCGCCTGCGCCTAAGGCTTGCGGGCGAGGTCGCCGCTCTCAAGGCCGAATACGGCGTCACGCCGGGTCTGGCCGTGGTCCTGGTCGGCGATAATCCGGCCAGCGAGGTCTATGTTCGCAACAAGGCGGCGCAGACCCGCGAAGTTGGCATGGAATCGTTCGAGTTTCGCCTGCCCGCCGACCTCACGGAGTCGGCGCTCCTGGCGCTCGTACAGCAACTCAACGGTCGGGCCGACGTGCACGGCATCCTGGTGCAACTGCCTTTGCCGCCGCAAATTTCCGCCGAGAAAGTGCTGGACGCGATTGCGCCGGAAAAGGATGTCGACGGCTTCCACCCCATGAACGCCGGTTTGCTCGCGGTGGGAAAGCCGGGGCTCGTGCCTTGCACGCCGCTTGGCTGCCTCATCATGGCCAAGGGCGTGCATGAGAGCCTCGTTGGCCTCGACGTCGTTGTCGTCGGTCGCTCGAACATCGTCGGCCGTCCGGCGGCGCAATTGTTCATCACCGAAAGCTGTACGGTGACGGTGGCGCATTCGCGCACCCAGGATTTGCCCGGCGAATGTCGCCGCGCCGATATTCTTCTCGTCGCGGTCGGTCGGCCCAACCTCGTGCGCGGCGACTGGATCAAGCCGGGCGCGACCGTCATCGATGTGGGCATCAATCGCGTCCCCAAGGAAGGCGGCGGCAGCCGTCTGGTCGGCGATGTCGCCTTCGACGAAGCCGTCGAAATCGCTGGCGCCATCACCCCCGTGCCGGGCGGCGTCGGCCCCATGACCATCGCGTGCCTGCTGGCCAATAATCTGACCTGCGCGCGTATCGCGCTGGGATTGGTTTAGGCAAAATAATGACTGTGCGGAAAGGCGTAAATAAGCAATAATTCTAAAGGGTTCGGGGAATTTTCAATCGTCGCGGGGATGCGCGGCGATTGACGTTGAGGAGTGGGTGAATGGCTGTCGCGGATATTGACGTCACGGGGGAAACCACCGCTGGAACTCTCCACCGTTCGATCGACTGGAAGGGCGCGTTCTGGGTCGCCAGCGGCGTACCGGCGCTCGTCCTGTTCTCGATCGGCGGCGTCGCCGGCGCGGTCGGCGGCCTCGCCTTCCTGATCTGGACCCTGTCCATGGTCATGGGCTTTATCCAGTCCTTCACCTACGCCGAGATCGCCGGCCTGTTTCCCAATAAATCGGGCGGCGCCTCGGTTTATGGCGCGGCCGCCTGGGTGCGCTACAGCAAGCTGATCGCCCCGCTATCGGTCTGGTGCAACTGGTTCGCCTGGTCGCCGGTTCTGTCGCTCGGCTGTTCGATCGCCGCGGCCTATATCCTGACGGCGCTGGTCCCGATCCACGATTTCACGCATTGGACGCTGTTCACCCACAGCCTCGGGCCCGTCACCTTCTCTTTGAACGCCACCTTCTTCGTCGGCGCCGCGCTGATGCTCGTCACCTTCGCGATTCAGCATCGCGGCGTCGCGGGCACGGCCAGCGTTCAGAAATACATGGGCCTGATGGTCATCATCCCGATGGCCATTGTCGGGATCGTGCCGATCCTGACGGGTCAGGTCGATTATTCGAACTTCACGCATCTGATACCGCTCGCGACCGCCGGCGCGCCCGAACTCGGCGCCTGGAACGTCCCCGGATGGACGCTGGTGCTGGGGGGCATGTTCATCGCCGCCTGGTCGACCTACGGGTTCGAGACCGCCGTTTGCTATACGAGCGAATTCCGCAATCCGGCGACAGACACCTTCAAGGCGATCTTCTATTCCGGCCTGCTCTGCATGGCGTTGTTCATCATCGTGCCCTTTACCTTCCAGGGGGTCATCGGCGTGACTGGCACGCTTGCCCCCGCGATCGGTGATGGCTCGGGCGTCGCCGAGGCGTTGGCCGGTATGGTCGGCGGCGGCAAGATGGTGACCGGCCTTCTGGTCCTCTTGATGATCCTCGCCCTCATGCTCTCGATCATGACGGCGATGGCCGGCTCGTCGCGCACGCTCTATCAGGGCTCGGTCGATGGCTGGTTACCGCGCTATCTCAGCTTCGTTAATCACCATGGCGCGCCCACCCGCGCCATGTGGACCGACCTGATCTTCAATCTTGCCGTTCTCGCCGTGGCCTGCGCCGACGCCACCAGCTTCTATTTCATCCTGGCGGTGTCGAATTGCGGCTACATTATCTTCAACTTCCTGAATCTGAATTCTGGATGGATTCACCGGATCGATTCGGGCGCCACCCCTCGGCCCTATCGCGCGCCGACTTGGCTTTTGACCACGGGCGCCATCTTCGCCTTCATCAATGCGGCATTCATGGGCGCTGGGGCGAAGGTATGGAATCCGTCCGCGCTTTGGGCCGGCCTTATTACCGCCGCGCTTATCCTGCCGGTTTTCTGCTATCGCCACTACATCCAGGACAAGGGCAAGTTCCCCGACCAGATGCTAGAAGACCTTCAGGTCGGCGGCCGACCGCTCAGCGAGAAAAAGGCCGGCATGCTGCCCTATATCACCCTCGTCGCGGGCATCGCCGTGGTGCTGATCGCCAATTATGTCTTCAGGTTATAAACGGGCGCTGGACAAGGTTGAGCCGGAGTCATCGCGCTAACCGGCCGAGATTGTTTCCAGCGCCCGCGTCGCCCGCGCCTATACAAAGATGCCGCCAAGCATCATCCACCAACAACATCAAATCTAAGGACAGATGATGAGGAATAAACAAGGGGATTTACGCGGCCTTAGCGCGCTCGTGGTGCTTACGCTTGCCGGCGCGTCGCTCTTTACCCCGCCCGCGCGGGCGAATGATGAGTTGGGCTATCACACCATCAATCCGACCGACTCCGGCAAGACGATCACGCTGACAGGTCACGACATGACCATTGAGGACGTGATCGAAGTGGCGCGCGGCGGCGCCAAGGTTCAGCTCAGCCCTGCCGCCAAGCAGCAGGAGGCTGATAATTACGGCCTGCTGCTCGAAGCGCCGGCCGAGGACGTGTCGGTCTATTGGTTTACCCGCGGCGCCGGCGGCGGACGGGAGATCGTGCAGTTTAAGGGCGACCCGCTGACGCCTGAAAACAAGGATTATCTCGAAAAGAAGATGCTGGCGGCCTTCAAGCGCGGCCCCGCCAACCCGCTCGAGGGTCCTGAGATCGATGATGAGGCGCTGGTGCGCGCCATTATGGTCGTCCGCGCCAACGCCATGGTTTGGAATGCGCCCAGCCCGCAATTGTCACAGATGCTGCTCGATTTGCTGAACAAGCGGGTGACGCCTGTCATGCAATCGCGGGGCACGGTGGGCGAGGGCGATCTATCCGTCCTGAACAATATCGGCGCCACGATGGTCGGCGTGGGCGACGCTTATTACAACGGAACCCGGATGTCGGCCGTCGACGCCTTGAAAGCCGCCGGACTTGATCCGATTCAGCCTTTCGCCGCCGACGACAACGCGCTGACCAGCTCCAACGCCTACGCCACCGCCCGCGCCGTATTCGTCGTGGCGGACGCCAAGCAGGCCTTGGCTTGGGCCGACCTTACCTATGTCATCGATCTGAATGGCATGAACAGCTCGGTCACACCGCTCAATTACCTGGTGCAGCAGGATCGGCCGTTCAAATGGTTGAATTGGGACGCCGACCGGATCAAGGAGATGATCAAGGGCAGCTATCTGTTCGGCGACGACCAGGGCCGGATCATCCAGGATCCCGAGAGTATGCGCGCCTCATCGATCCGCCAGGCTTCCGCCTGGCAGATGTGGGCGCTGCTGCGCGA
>CAJCJC010000191.1 GCA_903970575.1 Alphaproteobacteria bacterium | reverse complement strand
CATTCCCCCGGACATCAGATCGTCCACGTCGCCGGCGATCGAGCCGAAGGCGTGATGACCGGCGATTGTTTCCATCATCCGATCCAACTGCTCCATCCCGAGTGGCATACTGGATATTGCGTCGACCCTGTCTGGTCCGCGGGCCAACGGCGACGCCTGCTGGAGCGGTTCGCGGATACGCCGACGCTGATATTTCCGGCGCATTTCCTGCCGCCAGCGGCCGGCAGGATCGAACGCGCGGGCGACGCGTTCCGTTTTGCCTTCGTTTCAGGCTGAGTGAGGACATAATGAAGCTTGCTGTGGTCGGCGCCGGTTCCATCGGCGGATATTTGGGCGCCCGCCTTTCTCTGGCCGGAGAGGACGTCACCTTCGTGGCGCGCGGCGCCAATCTCGAGACGATCGGGCGCGATGGGTTCAAGCTGATCGAGGAAGATGGGAGCGAGCATGTCGCCAAAGGCGTCAAGGCCGCCAGCATGGATGCGTGCGGACCGCAGGACGCCGTTCTGCTGGCGGTGAAGGCGCATCAAGTAACGGCGATCGCCAAGGACTTGCCGCGCCTGTTCGGTCCCGACACCGCGGTGGTCACGCTGCAGAACGGCATACCGTGGTGGTATTGCTACAAGCTGGGCGGTCCGCTCGACGGCCGGCCCATTCACGCCGCCGATCCAACCGGCGAGATCGCCGCCAATATCGAAAACGAGCGGATCATCGGGACGGTTGTCTATCCGGCGTCCGAACTGATCGCTCCCGGCGTGGTCAAGATCATCGAGGGTAACCGTTTTACCCTGGGCGAACCGGACGGGAGCAAGTCGGACAGAATACTGGCCCTGTCCGAGGCGCTAACCCGCGCCGGCTTCAAAGCCCCGATTTCAGTCGATCTTCGCGCCGAAATCTGGCTGAAGCTTTGGGGCAACGTGGTGTTCAACCCGGTCAGCGCGCTCAGCCACGCCACGCTGGCTGGAATCTGCGGCTTTGAGCCAACGCGCGCCCTGGCCGCGGCGATGATGGAAGAAGTCCGCGCCGTGGCGGAAAAGCTGGGCGTGCGCATCCGCATCTCGATCAACAAGCGCATCGCCGGGGCCGAAGCGGTGGGAGCCCACAAAACGTCGATGCTACAGGATGTGGAGGCCGGCCGTCCTCTGGAACTCGCCGCCCTGGTCGGTTCCGTCGTCGAAATGGCGCGCCTGACAGAGACCCCGACGCCGCATGTCGACGCCATTTACGCGGTGACGAGCCTGCTGGCGAAAACGCTATCCGATTCAAAGGGACGATTGGAACTTCAGATGATTGTATGATCTTATCGAAAATATAGATTACGAAAATAATGAGACCAAAAAATCGTTATGGGAGGAAAAATGGCGCTGACATTGGGATTTTCAGAAAATCCTCCTGCGTCGGCGGCGCGATGGGGCCAGTTGGTGGTTGGCATTCTGTGCATGTCGATGATCGCCAATCTGCAATATGGTTGGACGCTGTTCGTCGGGCCGATCCACGATAAGCTCCATTGGGGGCGGGCTGAAATCCAGGTCGCCTTTACCATCTTCGTGGTCGCCGAAACGTGGTTGACGCCGCTGGAAGGCTACGTGGTCGACCGCTTTGGACCGCGCTTCATCATCGTCGTGGGCGGTATTCTGATCGGCGCATCCTGGGCGATGAACGCCTACGCGGACACGCTCCCCATTCTCTATATCGCCGCCGCCATCGGTGGAATTGGGGCGGGCGGGGTCTATGCCGCGTGTGTCGGCAACGCACTCAAGTGGTTTCCCGACCGAAGGGGTCTTGCGACGGGGCTGACCGCCATGGGATTTGGCGCGGGATCGAGCCTTTCGATCATCCCCATCGCCGCGATGATCCGGTCGCGCGGGTATGAGACCGCGTTCCTCGATTTCGGCATCGGGCAAGGCCTGCTGGTGTTCCTGCTGGGATGGCTGTTACGTAGCCCGCCCAAACGCGCGAGCGGCGCAGAGCCGGTGACGCAAACGCCAGCGGTTCAAAGCCTGGGCGGCACGTTGGACTATACTCCTTGGCGGATGGTGGCCACGCCGGTTTTCTGGGTGCTGTATCTCATGTTCGTCATGATGGCCTCCGGCGGCTTGATGGCGACGGCGCAACTGGGGCCCATCGCGAGCGATTTCCATATCGCCGACATACCGGTCAGCCTGGCGGGTTTGACATTGCCGGCGCTGACCTTCGCGCTGTCGATAGACCGCTTCCTGAACGGCGTGACGCGGCCGTTCTTCGGCTGGATATCGGACAAGATCGGGCGCGAGACCACCATGTTCGTGGCCTTCGGCCTTGAGGGCGTGGGCATAATCCTGCTGAGCCAGTTCGGGCGCGATCCGGTCGCGTTCGTTATCTTGACCGGGCTCGTGTTTTTCGCCTGGGGAGAGATTTACAGCCTGTTCCCCGCGACCTGCGGCGACAGCTTCGGCCCGCGCCATGCCGCCTCCAATGCAGGCCTGCTCTATACGGCCAAAGGTACGGCCGCGCTTCTAGTCCCGCTGACGTCGATCCTGGCCGCCCGAGGCGGCTGGAACGCCGTGTTCTGGGTGGCGGCGGCGTTGAATATCGGCGCCGCCATCATGGCCCTCGCGGTCCTGAAGCCGCAGCGCGCGCGGATGAGAGCGCGGATTTGACGCGTAGGATGAGTTGAACGCAGTGAAACCCATCCTTGCGCCGGCCGATGGGTTTCGCTCCGCTCTACCCATCCTACCTAGTCTTGGGCTGTCAAACGCCATAGACGTTGACTTGATAGATTATCAGTGACGGAACGAACATGCCTATAAAGACCCCACCTCATCCTGGGCGCATCGTACGACAGGAATGCCTTGAACCCCTCGGTCTCAGCGTCACGGACGCCGCCAAGGCGCTTGGCGTTTCACGCAACGCGCTCTCAGAACTGATCAACGAACGGCGCGGCGTTTCCCCGGAAATGGCGATCCGGCTCGCCAAGGCGTTCGGCGGGGCGCCGGAAATCTGGGCGGGCCTTCAACTCGATTACGATATGTCAAAGGCAATGAGACACGCCGATTTGATCAAGGTGAATCGAATGAAGCGTCCCGCGGAGGCGATCTCGTGAGATCGCGAATTTGCGGTAAGTGGGTTGCGATAACGATTTTTGGTCTCACCGCAACTATTGCGTTCGCACAACCGGCTTCGCACCTCGATCGTATCGATAGTTTTCAAACTGCCTACGGCATGACGTTCTATTTAGACGGCTGCGGAGACCATAAGAATGGCGCGGTCCTCCGTAGAGCGATTCTCGACAAGTTTGATCATTGTCCTTTCGCCGCTGAAGCCTCTAGCCGTTTCCATGCTTGGGCCCGCGCCGCATCCACGCGGAATGATTCGCTCGTCAAGCGATACATGGCCGACCATGGTCGATTTCCTGATCGCCTCGATGGCATGAAGCAAACATGCGATGAGCAGCGGGCTTCCCAAGATTTCCTTAAACTCCGCGCGACGCTAGACCTTTACGCAATGCGCAAGGTTTCCGCGGACGCCGTCCTTCCGGACCGGTGTGATGTTGAGGGCGGGGCGCCATAATCAGCAACCAGCCCCGCGATTTTCGTGACCCAATCCACGCCATCCACCGCCTATTTGACCAACCCGCCGTTTGCCGACAATAGATGGCGAATAGGACCTATGATTTCGAGGAATAGAAAATGACCACGCCAGCCACGTTACGGGGATTGCTTGCCACCGGCCTGGATGACGCCGCGGCGATCTCGGCGCCCGGCCTGCCCGTGCTTACGTTCGGCGCGCTGCGCGGACTGATCGCGGAGACGGTGGGAGCCCTGCGCGCGGCCGGCATCGGCCGCGCCGATCGGGTCGCCATCGTGTTGCCGAACGGGCCCGAGATGGCGACCGCCTTTCTCGCGGTCGCTTCGGCCTGTGTCTCGGCGCCGCTCAATCCGGGGTACAAGGCGGAAGAATTCGAGTTTTATCTGTCCGATCTCGGCGCCAAGGCCTTGATCGTCGAGGCCGGCAGCGAGTCTCCGGCGGTCGAGGTCGCGCGCGAGCTCGGGGTCTCCATCTTTACCTTGCACCCCCTACCCCAACAGGGCGCGGGCCGCTTCGCGCTTGACGCGGGGAAGGCGGCGGCCGGCCCTGCCGACATGATGGAGAGCGGCCCCGATGATGGGGCGCTGGTGCTTCACACCTCCGGCACCACGTCGCGGCCCAAGATCGTCCCGCTGTCGCAACGCAATGTCTGCGCGTCCGCCCGCAATATCAGCAAGACCCTGGCGCTCTCGCCGAGCGATCGCGGCCTCAACATCATGCCGCTGTTCCATATTCACGGTCTGATCGCGGCGGTGCTGGCGCCACTCTCGGCGGGCGGCTCCGTGTTCTGTACGCCGGGGTTCAACGCGCTCAAATTCTTCGCCTGGATGGAGGAGTCGCGACCGACCTGGTACACGGCTGTCCCGACGATGCATCAGGCGATCCTGACCCGCGCCCGTCATAACGCGGCGATCATCGCGGCGAACAGGCTGCGCTTTATCCGCTCCTCGTCGTCCTCCCTGCCGCCCCAGGTGATCGCGGAGCTGGAGGCGACGTTCGAGACGCCCGTGGTCGAGGCTTATGGCATGACGGAGGCGGCGCATCAGATGGCCTGCAACCCGCTGCCGCCGCTTGTCCGCAAACCCGGCACCGTCGGGCTCGCCGCCGGACCCGAGATCGCGATCATGAATGAGGACGGCGATCTTCTGTCGGCGGGAATGACGGGCGAAATCGTCATCCGCGGCGAGAATGTGACCGCGGGTTATGAGAGCAACCCCAAGGCCAACGCCGAGGCTTTCGTCAATGGCTGGTTCCGTACCGGTGACCAGGGCGTGCAGGATGAGGAAGGTTATGTTTCCATTACCGGGCGGTTGAAAGAGATCATCAGTCGCGGCGGCGAGAAAATATCGCCGCGCGAGGTCGACGAGGTGCTGATGGACCACCCGTCCGTTCAGCAGGTGGTGGCTTTCGGCATCCCGCACGACAAGCTGGGCGAGGAGGTAGGCGCGGTGGTGGTGTTGCGCGACGGGATGAAGGCGACCGAACGGGAGCTTCGCGATTTCGTCGCCAGCCGGGTCGCGGATTTCAAAGTCCCACGCAAAATCTTGTTCATGGACGAAATTCCGAAGGGCGCCACCGGCAAGCTGCAACGCATCGGGCTGGCGCAAAAGCTTGGCCTGGGATGACGCATTGAGTATGACCGCCAAATCACGGCTGACGATCTCCAGGCCGGAGCTGATCGAAAACGGGTCCGACGCGGCGTTCCGCCAACTCGTGCAGGACATGCTGAGTATGTCGGTGAGATTGCAGGCGATGCGAGACAAATTCGGCGCCATCGCCGGCATCTCCGGCCCGCAATACAGCATGATGATCGCCATCGCGCATTTGCGACGGAACGGCGATCCCGTCACCGTCGGCGGCCTTGGCGAACACCTCCATGTCTCCGGCACCTTCGTCACGGCGGAGTCGAAAAAGCTTGAGCGAGCGGGTTTGGTTCAGAAAAACGTCAATCCGGCCGACCGCCGGAGCGTCTTTCTCTCGCTGACGGCTAAAGGGGACGCCCTTATCGATGGCGTGAGAGATACTGTCCGGACGGCGAACGATGAAATCTTTCGCGCGCTGTCGGCGGAGGACTTCATCTGCCTGCGCCGCATCATGGCCGATATGGTTGGCGCGCTCGACGATGCGCTCAACATTACGGAGAAAAGTCGGCATCTCATGAAGTCTGTCGCCTCATAATAGCGTTGTAACTTCGTTATTTATGTGAGACCCTGCCGATCGAGTTATCTTGAGGCGGAGCAGGACCATGTTGAAGACGGGCGCGCAGCACCTGGAAAGTCTGAGAGACGGACGGGTGGTCTATATCGGCGGCGAGCGGGTGCACGACGTCACCACCCATCCCGCCTTTCGCCACGCGGCGCGGACCTTCGCCGCGCTGTATGACGCCAAGCGCGCTCCGGAAAACCTGGACGTCCTGTCGTTCGAGGAAGATGGCGAACGTTATTCGGCCTATTTCCTGCCCGCGAAGAGCAAGGACGATCTGGCGTTCCGCAGCGCCGCGCATCGCAAGATCGCCGATCTGACCTATGGCATGTTCGGGCGCTCGCCCGATCATGTCTCCAGCTTCGTCACCGGCATGATCACAAGGCCCGACGTGTTTGGCCGGTTCGCCGGAAACATCCAGGCCTATCACCGGCATCTGCGCGAGACGGATTCCTATGCGGTCTACGCGATCATCGCGCCGCAGGCCGGGCGCCAACCCGAATTCTATCGCGAGCGGAACTTGCCGTTGCCGACCTTGCAGGTGGTGCGGGAGGACGATGACGGCGTCGTCGTGTCGGGCATGAAGATGCTGGCGACCGGGGCCGTGTTCGCCAATGAGATCTGGATCGGCAACATCATGCCGCTGGCCCCCGATCAGGCGGCTCAGTCGATCACCTGCGCCATCCCCTGCAACGCGCCCGGCCTTTCGCTCTGGTCGCGCAAGCCGTTCGAGCTCGACGCGAGCCGGGAATTCGACAACCCCCTCGCCTATCGCTTCGACGAATCCGACAGCATGGTCCTCTGCGACGAGGTCAAGGTCCCGTGGGAGCGGGTGTTCGTGCACAACGACGCGGCCCTCGCGCGCAAAATCTATGTGGAGACGGCGGGCCATTGTTACGGCAACCACCAATCCAATGTCCGCTATTGGGCCAAGATGCAGTTGCTGGTCGGGCTGGCGAGCAAGATCGCGCAATCCTCGGGCGCGGACGATAATCCCAAGGTGCGGGAGACGCTGGGCCGGCTGGCGGCGATGGAGGCGACGCTTGGCGGCATGATCATGGGGCAGATCCAGGGCGCGGAATCCTGGCCGGATGGGTACGTCACGTTCAACCGGCGGTTCATGTACGCCGCGCTGAACTGGTGCACCGAGAATTATTCGTCGATCATCGACATCATCCGAGAGCTTTGCGGCGGGTCGGTGTTCCAAATGCCGGCCGATTCCTCGATCTTCGACGACCCGTCTCTCACACGGACATTCGAGACCTTTTGGACAACGCCGCAATCGAGCGCGGTCGACCGGATGAAATTGTTCAAGCTGGCATGGGAGGTCGTGGGGTCGGAATTCGCCGGACGGCATCTTCAGTATGAGAAATTCTATGCCGGCGCCCCGTTCGTCGTGCGGAATTACAACTTCATGCACGCGCCCTGGGCGGAATTTCACGAGGTCGTGGATGGCTTGCTCGATAGCTATGGCGTTACCGGTAAATTGGCGCGCGTCGCATAAGCAGAGACGGCCGATCGAACGTCGGGATATTTTGCTCGACTATGGCGATATTGGTTATTCCAATTGGTAATCGGCAATTCGGGTCGATACGGTAACCGGTATTATTAGCGTATTTTGTTTGTGGCGATCAGGGGCCGAAGGAATATGCGCCTTCTTAATCCTCGACAAATTTCGATTTGCCGGCTCGGCTTCGTTCTTGGTCTTGCGGCCCTGACACTTGCTTCCTGCGGTCCCGACGAGCCGAAAACCGACGGCGCCCCCGTTACGATCCGCCGGCTAACTCAAGAACAGTATCGCAATATCATCGCGGATGTATTCGGCCCCGACGTGAAGATCGTCGGTCGGATGGAGCCGGACGTGCGCGAGCAGGGCTTGCTCCAGATCGGGGCGACCGAGGCGACGTTCACGCCGGGCGGGCTGGAGCAATATGACGTGATGGCGCGTTCCATCGCGGCGGAAGTCCTGAAAGAGAAAGCGCGCAATGTCTTCATGCCCTGCGCGCCGGCGGCGGAGAATGCGCCGGACCCCGCCTGCGCCACACAGGTCATCGCGTCGGTGGGGCGACTGCTTTTCCGACGTCCGCTAACCGAGAAGGAACTGGCGCGGGGCGTGGCCCTATCGAATGCGTCGGCGGAGAAGCTGGGGAAGTTCCATAAAGGGCTTGAATCGGGGTTGGCGAGCCTTTTGGTGTCGCCTGAATTCCTGTTCCAGAAGGAATCGGCCGAACCCGACCCTCGGCATTCGGGCGAGCTCCGGCTCGACGCCTATTCGAAAGCGTCGCGGCTGAGCTTTTTCTTGTGGAACTCCGCGCCGGACGATCTGCTGCTGAAGGCGGCGGAGACGGGTGAACTGGACACCGACAAAGGTCTCGCCAAGCAGGCCGATCGGATGATCGCGTCGCCAAGGCTTAAAGACGGCGTCCGCGGGTTCTTCGACGATTTTCTGCAATTCTCCCTGTTCGACGCGCTGGCCAAGGACTCGACGATCTATCCGAAGTTCAGCCGCGCGGTGGCGTTGGACGCGCGTGAGCAGACGCTGCGCACCATCTCGGAATTGCTGGTGACGGATGATTTGGATTACCGCGACCTGTTCACCAGCCGACGGACGTATCTGTCCCGCGCGCTGGGCATGGTGTACCGGATTCCCGTTCCTGTCGATGGGCCGAACGAATGGATGCCGTATGAGTTTCCGGCGGACGACCCGCGCGCGGGTCTGCTGACCGAACTCAGCTTTACCGCCATGTACGCCTTGCCGGGGCGGAGTTCGGCGACGTTGCGCGGCAAGGCGGTCAGAGAGGTTTTTCTCTGCCAGACCGTTCCGGCCGCGCCGAACAACGTCGATTTTTCCAGGTTCGAGAACGGCAACGATCCCGTGTTGAAAACCGCCCGCGAACGGCTCACCGCCCATCGGTCGGACCCTGCCTGCGCCGGGTGCCACGCCTTCATGGACCCGATGGGTCTTGCGCTTGAAAACTTCGACGGGATGGGTTCCTTCCGAGAGAAGGAAAATGGCGCCCCGATCGACGCGAGCGGGGAACTCGACGGCGTCAAATTCTCGGATGCCGAGGGCCTTGCCCAGGCGATGCATGACAGCCCCAAACCGGCGGCCTGCTTCGTCAAAAAGGTTTTCGCCTATGGGACCGGCCATATGCCGACCAAGGGCGAGGGGGAATGGGTAAATGCGCTTCAGACCAAATTCCAGGAAGACGGATATAAAGTGCCGCAATTGCTGAGGCGGATCGTGCTCAGCGATGCGTTCTATCGCGTAACGCCGGCGGCGGCGAAACCGGCCGCGCCCGAAACCAATGCAAGCGTCGCGCCGGCGACGAGTGGAGGAAAATCATGATTCGTCGTCGTAATGTCTTGCGGGGAATGCTTGGCGGGGCGGCTGTTTCAGTCGGCCTGCCATTTTTGGATTGCTTCCTGGACACGAACGGTACGGCGCTGGCGAGCGGCGCGGCGTTGCCGGTCCGGTTTGGCACCTGGACCTGGGGGTGCGGCATGACCAGCGCACGCTTCGTGCCGCAGACGATCGGCGCCGATTACGAGATTACGCCGGAATTGAAGGCGATCGCACCGCTTAAGAAAAAAGTCAGCCTGTTTACCGGATTTAATGTCCAGACCGACGGACGGGAGAACAAGGGGCATCAAACCGGCCCGGTCACGATCCGAACCGGCACCGCGCCATCGGGCACTGTATATTACGAGCGACCGACGATCGACATTCTGATTTCCGATGTCATCGGAACCGATACGCGCTTCCGGTCCTTGGAAATGGCCGCCACCGGCAATCCAGAACACAGCTATAGCGTGCGGAGCGCGGGCGTCGTCAGCCCCGCCGTGCCGAGCCCGGCCGCGTTATACGAGCGTGTGTTCGGACCCGATTTCCAGGATCCCAATAGCGGAAATTTCAAGCCCGACCCCAAGATCATGGTTCGCAACAGCGTGCTGTCGGCCGTTAAGGACGAGCGCGAGGATTTCGTGAACGGCCTGGGCGCGGCGGATAAAGCGCGGATGGATCAGTATTTCACATCCGTCCGCCAATTGGAGCAGCAACTCGACCTACAGCTCCAGAAGCCCGAGCCGCTCGGGGCGTGCAGCATTCCCCAACAGGGCGAGCAGATGACGCCAGGCACCGAAATTACCGCCGTGTCCCATAATCACCAACTGATGGCCATGATCCTGGCGCACGCGCTGGCGTGCAACCAGACCAAAGTGTTCAACATGGTCTTCTCGGACTGGACCTCGTCTCTGCGGCGCCAAGGGTCGTCGGAAACCGCTCACGCCACGACGCATAACGAGCCGAACGACGCGAAACTGGGCTATCAGGTGGAAGTGTCGTGGTTTGTCGAACAGGCGATGAATGGCTGGGGTACGTTCCTCGCCACGCTGGATAGCATTCCCGAGGGCGCGGGCACTTTGCTCGACAATACGATCGTCTTCGCGCACTCCGATACGCAGTTCGCGCGGGCCCACACGATCGAGGGAATTCCGATGATGGTGGCGGGCAGCGGCGGCGGCCGGCTGAAAACCGGGCTTCATATGGCGGGGAATGGAGAGCCGGTGACGCGCGTGGGGCTCACTTTGCAGCAGGTCATGCGCGTACCGGTCAATCGCTGGGGAACCGGATCGATGGAGACGTCAAAGCCGGTTTCGGAGATTCTAGCCTGATCGGCGGGGACTGAGCCATGAACGGTCGATCCCGCCCGAT
>CAJCJC010000190.1 GCA_903970575.1 Alphaproteobacteria bacterium | reverse complement strand
AGCCCGCCGTGTCCGATCAAGTGCGCAAGCTGGAGGAGACTTACGGCGTCCTCCTTTTCGATCGTCAGAAAAAACAGGTGACCATGACCGCGGCGGGTCGGCAGCTCCTGGAACTGACCCGCCGCATGTTCGACAATGAGCAGCAGGTCCTTGAGCTTCTTGAGGAATCGCGGATGCTCCAATCGGGCGCGCTCAGGATCAATGTTGACGCCGCCCACCACATTTTGCCGTTGTTGTCTCGCTTCCGCGAACGCTTTCCCGATGTCCGTATTTCAGTGAAGACAGGAAATACCGAGGCGGTGATATCAAGCCTTTACGCAAAGCAAGTCGATCTCGGCATCATTGGTGAAATTCCCAAGCATCAGGATTTTGAGATCGTCAAATTGAGTTCGTCGCCAATGATCGGCTTCGTCGCGGCCTCGCACCCCTTGGCCAGGGCGGGGAGGGTCAGCCTCCGCAAACTACCCGGCTATCCTTTAGTATTGAGGGAGCGCGGCTCGAAAACGAGGCAGAAACTGGAGGAGACGGCGCTTGCCGCGGGCATGACATTGAATCCGACGATCGAGGCGGAAGGCAGGGAAGCGGTGCATGAGATCGTCGCGGCCGGAGGGGGCATTGGATTCGTTTCATCCGCCGAATTCCGTCGCGACCCCCGAGTGGTCGCGATCCAGATCGAGGGAGCGGACATGATCATGGATGAAGCGCTCATCTGTCTGCGTGAGCGCGGCGGCGCCAAGCTGGTGCGAACCTTCCTGGAGATCGCATCGTCATTGTCCGGACGGGAACCCTTGCGCCAAGCCGTCGCCTGAATCGGTTCGGCCGCCCTACAACTCAGCCTTGTTCGATGACCCGTTGCAGCAATGGCCGGAAATCGTCGAAAACCATTGTGGAGGCGCCCGCCGCCTTGCCGCGATCGTCCCACAAGCGGACGCGCACGGCCTCGCGGTGAAATTCCAATTCCCGGAAACGTGCGATCTCGGCGTCGGTCAGTGGGCCGCCCTGGAGCGCCAAGCTGTGTTGGGATGGCGGGGACAACGTGTCGTGGTAAGTCGGGTCCGTGGCGCAGAGATAGCGCTTGGCGGCGACATGCAGGCGCACGCATTCCGTAACGGCGCGCGGGAAAAACCCCTCCAGCACTTTCGCCCCGGCCTCGTCGTGCCGGTTGTCGCCGGAATCATCGGGCGAATACGGACCGAATTCGCTCGTGAACTGGCCGATATCGTGCAGCAGCGCGGCCGCGATTAAAGCGTCCGGCGCGCCCTCGGCTTGGGCGAGGGCGGCGGTCTGCAACATGTGCTCGGCCACTGTGACGGCTTCGCCGAGATAGGACTCGGCGCCGCGTCGCTCGAAGATATCGGCGAGCAGGCCGATGATGTTTTCCCTGTCCATATCTCGCAATTCCAAGGTTTAGCTGCAAGCAGGCCTTTCGCCGGCGGCGATCCGCGCGGCGATATCTTCCAAGGTCGGCTGAATGTCGGCGACAGTCTCGATGACATAATCCGCGCCCGCCGCTTTCAGCAACCGTGCGGAGGTCTCGATTCGCGCCGCTCGATCGGACTCGGCCAGCGCCCGATACGCGTCGAGACCGAGGCCGACCCCGTTGCCGGACGCGGATACGCCGACCGTCCAGCACCCGGCCAGCCGCCCTTCCTCGATTCCGACGGGGGCGTCGTCGACCTTGACGCAAGTCCACGCCGGCCACGCATCCAGTGCGATCAGCGCCTTCCAGGTCATGAGCGGCGCGGGACGACCCGATGGCGTTTCTCCGGCGCAGACGACCACGCCGGGCGCATAGCCCTGAGCGGCGGCGCGGGGCAGAACCCCGTTCATCGTCCGGCGCGTGTAGCCGGTGCCAGAGCCGATCTTGACTCCGAGCCGTGTCAGATCGCTGGCTATTTCCGCCGCTCCCGGGATCAGAGTCGCCCGATCCGCTGCGGCGGCGGCGATCAGGGGTTCGAGAGAATCATGGATCGCATCGCCATCCGCGGTTGTCGGCGGCCCCGTATTGGCGGCGATCCATCGGGCCGTCACGGCGGGATCGCGGATGATCGCGCCGACATGATCGCGTTTGGCTCGCCCCATATCCCGGCGCACCTCTGCTTCCGAGATCGTCACGCCATGGGCGGCAAAGGCGTTCATCATAGCCTCGACCGGCGCCATGCTGCCGAAATCGACCATGGTTCCGGCCCAATCGAATATCACCGCTTTGACCGGATAGGTCATGCTGCACCCCCGACTTTGCGCCCAAACATATCGGCGATGGTCTTTTCGGCGATGCCGAAACCCGTCGACGCTCCGGTGCCGCTGGTCACGATCGCGATACGCACGTTCTCCGAGGGCGCATCGATGACATAGTTTCGTCCATCGGCCACCCCATAGGTTCCCACCCATCGTTCGATCACTGGCGGCGGGCTCAGGCCGGTCGCGCGCGCGAATTCGTCCAGGATGCAGGTTTCCGCCTCGGCCGGGGCGAATGGCTGCGGCAAGTCGTCGTAGTGATGGCTGTCGCCCACCACCAGCGAACCGTCCGCGCTTTGCACGGCGATCAGATGAACGCCATTGGCGAGATGCGCGGGCTGTTCGGCTGCAAGCCGTCGCCGCAGAGTCTCGGCTTCCAGCAGCTCCGCGTAGCCGGCATAGCGCGCCAGGCTGAGATCGGACATCACGGGAGCGGGCATGCGGAATCCGGGCGAGGCGAGCCGTAGCATCGAGAGGCGACAGCGTCTCGGGCGGTAGGCGGCGATCCGCTCCGGGAAGAGGGTGTGGAAATCGTCGCCGGGACAGACGATCGCCGCCTGGGCTTCAACCGGTCCTCGGGACGTTTCGAGCCGGGGAGGGACGACCGAATGCACGGGGGTTTCCGTCAAGAAGGTCACGCCATGGGCTTCCGCGAGCCATAGCGCCAGCTTTGGCAGAGCCGTGCGCGACTCTACGCGGAGCTCATGCGGACTGAAAAGGGCGCCGACCGCGTCATGCGCCGCGATTTCTGGGTAAAGCTGGTGGAACCGGTTCCGGTTGAGCCATTGGCAGCCTTCACCCATCTCGGTGTTCAGGAACGCCTCGGCGACCGTGACCGATTCGGCGCGTCGCACGGTAACGATGAGGCCCCTTTGCTCGATCGGGATGCCGACTTCACGCGCTGTCGACTCCCAGATGTCACGCGTTCGCCGCGCCAGCGACCAGTGTTCGCCGCGCTGCTGTCCCGTAACGGTGACGAAGCCGAAATTACGAATCGACGCGCCATTCGCGCGCGGATCGCGGTCGATCACGACCACCCGCTTACCCATCTTGGCCGCGGCGAGGGCATGCGCGAGACCAACGATTCCGGCGCCCACAACAGCGAGATCAAAACCGGAAATTCGCATCTATAACGGCCATCCGCCTAGCGAAGGTTTAGCGGAATGGCAACATAGTGATAGTATTAAATATGTAAAGTATTTAGTATAGTAAGTCATCGTGCCTTGGCCAGTCGCCGGCCGTGCGTTCCCAGAACCGGTATTGAGGGAGTTAGGCGTGAGCGAAGCCCTTCGGCGGTCCTTGGCGCGTGCAAGCCCGGTCGTGTTTACGGCCGTCGCCGGCCTTGCCGGGTTCTGCGCCTATTTTTCGATGTATGCGTTCCGCAAGCCATTTACGGCCGCCACGTATGTCGATGTCGCCGGCTGGCATTTCGTGTTGGATTATAAAATCGCCTTGGTGCTGGCCCAGGTGGCGGGCTATGCGTTGTCGAAGCTCGTGGGCGTCAAAGTGGTCTCCGAGATGGCTCCGGCGCGGCGCGGCGCGGCGATCCTTTGCCTTATCGGCGCGTCGTGGCTTGCGTTGGTCGTCTTCGCTCTAATTCCGGCTCCATGGAACGTCGCCTGCATGTTCTTCAATGGATTTCCGCTCGGCATGATCTGGGGTCTGGTATTCGGGTATATGGAGGGGCGGCGGGTATCCGAAGTGTTGGGCTCCATGCTCTGCGCGAGCTTCATACTGTCGTCGGGCGTCGTCAAATCGCTGGGCGCGTGGATGATGCTGTCGCTCCACGTCGATCCGCTTTGGATGCCCGCCGCCGCCGGCGCCGCGTTCGCGCCGTTGCTCGTCCTGTCCGTTTGGGTGCTGAACGGACTTCCGCCGCCCGATGCGCGCGACGAAGCCGAACGGGTCAGGCGCGCGCCGATGACCGGGCGTGAGCGGTCATCGTTCCTGAAGGCTTATTCGCCGGGACTTGTCCTTCTTGTGCTGGCCTATGTTCTGCTTAGCGCCTTTCGCGACTTTCGCGACAATTTCGCGGCGGAAATCTGGAATGGGCTTGGTTATGGCGGAGAGACGGGGATTTTCAGCGCCAGCGAATTGCCGGTGGCGATTGTCGCGCTCGGCGCAATGGCCGCGGTGATCGTCGTCCGCGACAATCTCCGCGCCCTGATGGTCATTCATGGCGTGGTCGGCTTCGGCTTCCTGTTGCTGGGAGCCGCGACCTTGGCGTTTCGGGCTCACCTGATATCGCCGCTGGTGTTGATGATCGGCGCGGGCGCCGGACTATATACCGCGTACACACCCTTCAACGCCGTATTGTTCGATCGGCTGGTCGCATTCAGCGGCCGCATCGCGACCGCTGGCTTCTTGATCTATGTCGCAGACGCTTCAGGGTATCTTGGGAGCGTGGCCTTACTGCTGTGGCGAAATTTCGGCGAGAGCAATTTGAACTGGGTGGATTTCTTTATTCTCAGCGCCTACGGAACAAGCATCGTTGGATTAGTCTCTACTGCGTTCGCGGCTTTCTATTTCTTGCGACGCGCGCCGGCGCGCGTCGCACTCCATCAAGCGACACGATCCGCTTCGCTGTTCGGCCACAAGCAGATATAGACGCATGCGTTTCCGCGTCGTCGGTAAACGCGACTAGTTTGCGGCTAGCGCGGTCGCCAGACGCTGCCAGTCGGCCTCCTCGACCGGCAAACCGAATCGCAGCCATACCGGCCGCCCCAGAAACGGCCGTGTCAGAATTCCGGCGCGGGCAAGTCGTTCGAACCATCTTGCGGCGTCATCATGCCTGGCCAATCTGAAAAGCGGCGTCTTGCCCACAACGTCAAAATTCGCTCCGGTAAGGAGGCCATCAAGACGGGCGCCAAGTTCACGCAGTTTTGAGATCATTTCCGCGCGCCAGACTTCGTCCGCTAGAGCGTGGCGCCCAAGTTCGATAGCGGGGCCGGAGATCGCCCATGATCCCAGAGCGGCGCGGAGCGCGCGGCCTAGTTGCGGAGACGTCACCGCGAAACCCAGCCGGAGCCCCGCGAGGCCATAGGTCTTGCCGAACGACCGTAGCACCATAGCGCCGCTAATCGGTAGTTCCGGGGCTAGGCTGAGCCCAGGGTCAAGCATATCGATAAAAGCTTCGTCGACGATCAATAACCCGCCGCGCCGGTCCAGCGCCTGGGCGATCTGAATGAGATGGTCGGGCGGGACGATCCGTCCATCGGGATTATTGGGATTGACGACAACACCTATGTCGAATTGCATGAGATCGGCCGGGTCATCGACGCAACGAACCTCGGAGCCCGCCATCCGCCAGGAATTTTCATGCTCGCCGTAAGTAAAGCCGAGGATACCCACGCGACGCGCAGGCGCGAGCCTCGGAAGCCACTGGATGATTGATTGCGTACCGGGCGCGGCTACAAGCGTTCGACCGGCCTTGACGCCATACGCAACCCTGGCCGCGGCTTCAAGCGCCGCTAGATCGGACGGTTCGGGAAGCCGACTCCAGACGGATTCAGGTAATAAACCGACAGGATAGGGCAGGGGATTGATTCCCGTCGACAGATCGATCCATGGCAAGGGCGCATCGGGAAATATGCGCATTGCCGCTTTAAGGTTGCCGCCGTGATACCATGGATCGCCGTCCATCGCGGACGCTCTACAAGGTTCCATTTCCCAAATATCCATGCAGCATCTTTCCCATATCGCCTGGGTTTCCAGCATCAGGCTGGCCCTGTCCGCGCTGATCCTGGAGGCGGCGATCGGCTATCCCCAGTTTGTCTATCGCGCCATTGGCCACCCTGTCACGTGGATGGGCGCGATGCTGGACTTTTTGGAACGGCGTCTTAATCGCGGTTCCGGCGGCGCGCGGCGGTTATTGGGTGTACTCACGCTCATTCTCCTCCTCGCTGCGACGTTTTTCGTTTCTTGGGTAATGACCAAGCTATTCTCGTTTGGGATGATCGGTTGGGTGCTTCTGGTTCTGGTTAGCTCCAGCCTCGTCGCTCAGCGCAGCCTTCACGCCCATGTTCTCGCGGTGGCCGAGGCGCTGGAGAAGCAAGGGCTTGAGGGCGGCCGCAAGGCGGTATCCATGATCGTAGGCCGCAATCCCACCGCGCTCGACGAAGCAGGTGTCGCGCGCGCGGCGATCGAAAGCCTGGCGGAGAATTTCTCGGATGGAATCATCGCGCCGGCCTTCTGGATCGCCGTCGCCGGTTTGCCGGGGGGC
>CAJCJC010000189.1 GCA_903970575.1 Alphaproteobacteria bacterium | reverse complement strand
CGCCTTGGCCAGGGCTTCGGACGCCTTCATCCGCACGCCTTGATAATAGGCGTCGCCACCGCCCGCCATGGTCGCGAGAAAATTACTCGTCAGGAACAAATCGCCCTCGCCCAGCGTGCCGCGCGCATACATGACGGGCGTCACGCGCTTGTTCAGCATGTCGACGATCATTTGCATGAATTCCGGCGTCGCGGCCTCGAACGGAACCGAGTTCGCGCGGATGACAAGGAACGCGCGGACCAAATCCTCGTCCTCTATTTCAGGCAGCACGCCTTCGCGCGATCCGCGCTTCATACCATTGATTCTGCGGGTCTCATCGTTATGGGTCACAACTTCACGCAACGCGCCGCCGCCGCGATTGAGTCCATAAACCGCCATTCCTTCGGCCCCCGCCTCGAGCCTAAGGCCCCTGCCGTCGGATGCGTGCTGGATCGCCTCCGAACTGTAGCGAATCTTGGCGCCCTCGCGCGCCACGGCGATTACGTCTTCGACGGTGAGATCGTGGCCGGTCAAAATCACCGTCCTGGCTTCGGCGGATGGCGTGATCGAATGATAATCGCCGGCGAACGCGGCGCCGGCCACAGCCAAGCTCGCCATCAGCGACAGACAGAGACGCGCGACCCTTAGCCTCGATCCGATAGACATCGCCGACGCTCCCTCCATGTTTCCTGTGGGGCAATATTAATTCCTGTGATGAATTCATCTCGTCTGAAAAGTGTCAAGCCCGATCCATTCGGCGGTCGACATGCGCCATTGGATTTTCGCAATGCTGAATCGCGTCAGACGAGCGCAGGTTTGGAAAGAAGAATATGTTATCTATTTAGAAACGAGACGTATCGTTTCCCTGATAATGGATAACCTTGAGTGAGCGCTGTCGTTCTGATTTCCGACGATCTCGATATCCAGGCGCCGCGGGCGGCTGGGCGTCCGCGCAGTGAAGGCTGCCGGCAGCGCATCGTCTCGGCCGCCGACGCTCTGCTGGCGCGCGATGGCTTCGCGCGCATGTCGGTCGATGCGATCGCGCAGCTTGCCGGGGTCAGCAAGGCGACAATCTATCGCTGGTGGCCGAACAAGGCCGCCGTCGTCATGGAAGCGATGCTGACATCGACCGAGGCCGAGTTGCACGTGCCCGTAAGCGATTCCCCGGAAGCCGATCTGATTGAAAGAATGCGCCGGATGATCGCGCTGTTCCGCGGCGACAGGGCCCGTGTCCTGGCGTCGCTGATCGGTGAGGCCCAGTTCAATCCAGAGGTCGCGGAAGCCTATCGTCAGCACTTGCTGGGTCCTCGCCGCGCCGCCTTGCGCGTGGATTTGGAACGCGCGGTGGCGGCGGGCGTTTTCAGCCCGGATATGGACATGGATATCGCCATCGACCTGATGTACGGGCCGCTCTACGAGCGACTTTTACTTGGCCACGCTCCGATGGACGACAAATTCGAGCGGGAATATCCCGCCCTCGCGGTCGCCGCGCTGCGCGCCTTCTCCACGCCAAAAAGCGGGGTCTGAGACCATGGGCATCGTCAAATTCGCCCTGCGTTTCCCCCACACGTTTTATGTGGTGGCGATCCTGATCCTGTTCCTTGGCATCAGCGCGATCGCCACGACGCCGACGGACATTTTCCCGCAAATTCGCATCCCTGTCGTCAGCGTCATCTGGCAATACACCGGCCTTAGCCCAGACGAGATGGAGGTGCGGGTCGCGACCTATAGCGAATATTCGATCAGCTCGAACGTCAACGGCATCAAGAACATGGAATCCCAGACCATGTCGGGTCTGGTGGTGCAGAAAATCTATTTTCAGCCGAATGTGAATATCGATCTCGCCATCGCGCAGATCGTATCGGCCACCAACTCGATCCGCGCGCTGATGCCGAGCGGCATTCAGCCGCCGGTCATCGTTCAGTTCAACGCGTCCAGCGTCCCAATTCTGCAATTGAGTCTCAGCTCAGACCAGTTGAACGAGCAACAGCTTTACGATTACGGCATATATCAGGTGCGTCAGCAATTGGCCCCGATACCGGGCATCACGCTGCCGACCCCTTATGGCGGCAAATATCGCCAGATCATGGTGGATCTGGACCCCGCCGCGCTGTTGGCCCAGGGGCTGACGCCGACGGATGTGACCAACGCGGTCAACGCGCAAAATCTCACTGTTCCGTCAGGCGACGCCAAGATCGGCTCCAAGCAATATATCGTCAAACTCAATTCCCAGCCCCCGACGGTGGCCGGGCTGAACGATCTTCCGATCCGGCAGATCAATGGCGCGACGGTCTATCTGCACGATGTCGCGCATGTTCGCGACGCCTGGGCGGTGCAACAGAACATCGTGCGGACCGGGGGCAAGCGATCGGTCCTTTTGACGATCATCAAGAATGGCGAGGCGTCGACACTCGATGTCGTGTCCCGCGTAAAGGCAGCCCTGCCCGGCGTCCGCGCCGCGGCGCCGCCGGGCATGAACATCCACGAGCTGTTCGACCAATCGGTGTTCGTCCGGGATTCGATCAACGCGGTGCTGCGCGAAGGCGCGATCGCCGCCGGTCTGACCGCGCTCATGATCTTGCTGTTCCT
>CAJCJC010000188.1 GCA_903970575.1 Alphaproteobacteria bacterium | reverse complement strand
TGATCGTGGTCGACCACGCCGAAATGCCGGTGTACCGGCGCGTGACGGACGAGGTGGACCGCGTGGGTGATCAGCAGATGCCACATCAGCGGACACCCACCGAGCACGCCAGGTCCGACCAGGTCGAACGGTCCAGGTCCGACGTCGTACGGCCGGTGATCTCGTCGTAGCGGTCCAGAGCGGCCGTCAGGGTGCGCTCAAGCCAGTCGTTGCCCGTGGACCGCAACCAGTAGGCGGCGGTGGTGGCGGTGGCGGCGGTGGCGGTGGCGGTGGCGGTGGCGGTGGCGGCAGCATCTTGATCTGCGGCGGCGGCACCAGCGCGATGTCGTAGGAGGGTTCCTTCGCGACGATCGGCTCGGGTGGACGATTGATGAAATCTTCCACCACAATAAAGATGATTATCTCAAACGCGACGATCAGCAGAACCAGCAGCGGGAACCGCAGCCGCTCCCTCCAGGTGGGCGGCGGTTCGACCGGGCCCGCGAGCGCGCTCAACTCCGCCGGCAAATCCGGCGAGTTGAAGATATCGTCGATCGGGTCTTCGCTCACGGCGCCATCATTTCAGAACTTGCCGATTCTCGACGGGGTATGAATGCCCGCAGCGCGATTTGAACGGCCGGCGGACCTGTAAACGCGTGAAAGCGCCGCTTCCTGTACGGGTTTGCCGCGCCCCGAGCAATAAGTCCCTGGAGCATTGGGGCGGACAAGCGCGAAAAGCTCAGGCCGCCAGAGTCTCCGTCAGGCGAAGCAGGAAGGTTTCGCAGCGCGCGAGCTGCGCCTCCTCGATGAATTCGTCCGGCTTGTGCGCCTGAGCGATATCGCCGGGGCCGCAAATGACGGTCGGAATGCCGGCGCGGCCGAACAACCCAGCCTCGGTCATATACGATGCGCGTCCGGTCTCATTGGCGCCAAGCACGCGCTTCACCAACGCGACGGCCGGGTCATCCTCCGCGATGGCATAGCCGGGCAGACGCGATCTGGCGTTGAAATCGAATCCCGCCTCCGGCGCGACATTTTTCATTTCCGGCTCCAGCACCTCCCGCGCGTGAGTCTCGATCTCGGCCAGCAGCGGATCGGGGTCGTGGCCAGGAAGGTTGCGTATCTCATAGGTAAAGTCGCACTGCGCCGGCACGATGTTCTGCACCGTGCCGCCATGGATCGTGCCGCAATGGATGGTGGTATAGGGCGGATCGAAGTCACGGTCGAAGGGCCCCTCTTCCCGCACGCGGCGCGCGATCGCGTTGATCCGCGCTATCAACTCCGCCGCGGCCTCCACGGCATTGACGCCATAGGACGTGCGCGAGGAATGCGCCTCCCGGCCATGCACCTTGCACCGATAGGATTGCAGGCCCTTTTGGCCCGTGATCGGGCGCATCATCGTGGGTTCGCCGACGACACAGGCGAAGGGCCGAGCCTCCGCCATGCCGATCTGGTCGATCAGCCGGGAAACGCCAATGCAGCCAACCTCTTCATCGTAGGAAAAAGCGAAATGAATGGGCGCGGCGGTCGCGCGTTGCTTCAGCTCGGGCGCGAGCGCCAACGCGGTCGCGATGAACCCTTTCATATCCGCCGCGCCGCGGCCGTATAATTTGCCATTCTGCGACCTTAGGGTGAACGGGTCGCTCGTCCACTCCTGCTGGTCGACCGGCACCACGTCGCTATGTCCGGACAGAATGATGCCAGGCGCGTCGGCAGGACCGATAGTGGCGAAAAGATTGGCCTTGGCGCCACTGTCATCGAAGGACAGGCGCGAGGCTATCCCATGGCCGTCAAGATAATCGCGGATGAATTCGATCGCCGCCAGGTTGGAGTTGCGACTTACGGTGTCGAAACCCACAAGGCGGCGCAGCATCTCGCCGCTATGCATACGCGCCATCATCTTTATTTGCCGAACCCGCTTTATTGCTGACCATTAATGATATAGGCGATGGCGGCGAGATCAAAATGGCTGCATGCCGTGGCAAAGCGGCGCGCGAACGATGATGATTGACGATATTCGCGCCAGTAACCAATAGGTCGGGTCCCGCGAACCTGAATAGCGTGCCGGTTCGGGCGCAGCCATGCTATATCCGGTCTCTGGTGGAAACGGGGAAATCCTGTGTTTGATTTTAAGCGACTTTCATGGACGGCGGCGCGGCTTGGGATGGTTTCGTGCCTGTTGGCGGCGCCCGCGCTAGCGCAATCGGGCCCTGGCGATGGGCCGCACGCGACCGTGACCTTGGTGTCGGAAAGCAAGGACGCGGCCCCGGGGCAGGTTCTTCATCTGGCGCTTAAGGAAACGATCGAGGCCGGTTGGCATACCTACTGGGTAAACCCAGGCGATTCAGGGTTGCCGACGACGATCGATTGGAACCTGCCGGAAGGGTTCGCGGCCCAGCCGATCCAGTGGCCGACGCCGGAGCGGATCGCGTTCGGGCCGTTGGTCAGCTACGGCTATCAGAGCAAGGTGCTGTTGCCCGTTGACGTGACCGTGTCGAAAACGGCGACCGGCGACGTTATCCTGACCGGGCATGCGAGCTGGCTGGTATGCTCCGATGTCTGCGTTCCGGAGGAATCAGATGTGAAAATGACGCTGCCGGTGACGGCGGGACCGGTAACGCCCGATCCGTCCGAGGCCGCGCCCTTCGCCGCCGCGCGGGCAAGTTTGCCGAGCGACAACCCCTTCCCCGTCGATGTCGCCTATGACAAGGACAAAATTCAACTGCGAGTCGCGACCGGCGACGCGGGTAAACTGAGCGGGATCGCGTTTTTTCCGATCGATGACGGGGTCATCGACAACGACGCCGCGCAGGAGATTTCAACCAGCAAGGATGGCGTCACGGTTACCGTCAAGCGTGGCGAACTTAAGGACAAGCCCATCCCCGCGCTGAACGGCGTTCTCGCCTTCCATGACGGAAGCACCGGCGGGGGCGGGATAAGCAGGGCGATCGCGATCGCGACGCCAGCGCATGAGGGCGCGTTGTCGGCAGCGGCGGCTACGACGAGGATTGGAGCCCTGGGACTGCTGGAGGC
>CAJCJC010000187.1 GCA_903970575.1 Alphaproteobacteria bacterium | reverse complement strand
CTGGGGCGCCGACATATTATCTCCCGAACAGCTTCGTTACGCCGCAAGCGACGTGCTGCACCTTCATGCGTTGCGGAACCGGTTGGACGAGATGCTGGAGCGGGAAAAACGGACGGCGCTGGCGGAAGCGTGCTTCGCCTTTCTGCCGGCGCGCGCGGCGCTCGATCTTGCCGGATGGGAAGAGTTGGACATCTTCGCCCACTAGGCTCAAAAGTTTAATTTGTGATGGCTGAGAACCCAACCAGCGCTCCCCCAACTCTCCCGGCTCTCCCGGCGGCTCCGTCGGGGCCGGAGCCGGGGGATCGCCTGCGGGGTTTATCCGCGAATACGCGTCGAGCGGCCTATGCCCCCCGTTACACGGTGATGGTCCGGTATCTGCGCGTGGCGCTGCCGGTCGCCGGCTTGTTCGCGATCGCCATTGTCTTCTTGTGGCCCCGCATTCGCGCCATGCTGAACCGTCCGACCGAGATCACGCAGGATGAGCGTCAGGCGAAAATGGTGAGCGGTCGATATGTCGGTTCGGACGCCCATGGCCGCCCCTATACCGTTACCTATGACACGGCCCAACAGCCGCCCGCCGGCGGCCCTGTCGATATGGTTAACCCGGTCGCGGAGCTGACCCTACAGAACGGGCATTGGGTCGCGGTCAAGGCGGATCGCGCGCGCTACGATCAGGCGGCGGGGCTCTTGGATCTCTCCGGTCATGTGGAATTGATCCATGATGACGGTTATGACTTCGTGACCGACAGGGCGCATGTGGAGTTCAACAAGAACCTGATCACCGGCGATCGCTCGGTTGTGGGCCGAGGCCCCAAGGGCGAGATCGAGGCGCGCGCCTTTCGCATCATCAACAACGGCGACGCGGTGGTTTTTACCGGCCCGGCGCATCTTCTGCTTCGCCCAGACGCGGCCCGGATTCCAGAGCCGGGCGATAAAAAGACCCCTACGGGAGAAAAGCAAAAATGAAGCGCTGGACCCTGCTTGTCCTGCTGCCCGCCCTGGTGGCGGCGACGTTCGGATTTGGCGCGATCGGGCTTGGCGCGTCAAACCCGCCGGCGCGGAAAGCGCCGGCGAAGCAGGCGCCGGCGCCAACGCCGCCGCCCATCCCCGCCCCGGCCGTCGCCGAGGAGCCCCGCGACCAAGGGACGCTGGACATCACCTCGGATCAGGATTTGGAGTTGTTACAGCAGGATCACGCCTATGTCGCGCGTGGTAACGCGATAGCGAAGCGTGGCGCGGTCACGCTGATGGGGGATACGATCATTGCCTATTACCGGCCACTGGCCGGGACCGCGGCCCAACCGGCGGCGCCCGCCAAGCCTGGAGAGACATCGCAAAGCGGCCTGGATACGGGCAACACCGAAATATGGCGGGTGGTCGCGGAGGGCAACGTCCATATCTTTTCGGGAGAACGCGATGCGTTCGGCGATCGCGCCGAGTACGATAAGGACAATGCCGTGATCGTAATGACCGGAAAAGCGCTGAAAGGGTCCACATTGACCGACGTGGTAACGGCGCGCGACAGCCTGGAATATTGGCAGGACCTGGAACTGGCCGTGGCGCGCGGCGACGCGCTGATCGTCAGGGTGAACGGCAACACCCTTGCGGGGGACGTCGTCGCCGGCCATTTCGTAAAAGACGCCAAAGGGCAGGACGCGCTCAAGACCATTACCTCGAAAGGCAATGTCGTCGTGACGACGCTTACCGATGTCGTGCATGGCGATGAAGGCGCCTACGATCTGGATGCACAGCTCTCGGTCGTGTTCGGCAACGTCAAGGCGACGCGTGGAGACAGCGAACTTGAAGGGCAGAGCGCGGAAGTGAACATGGTTACGGGGATAAGCCAGGTTTTCCCTGGACCTGGCGAGCGCGTCCACGGCCTGTTCGTCCGGGAGAGCTTGGCGCCCAGCGCCCCCGCCGCGGGTTCGAAACCGCCGGCGGGCGCTCATTGATGGCGCACTCGGTTCCGGCGTCCGCCATTTCAGGCGTCAATCGCGATCCGTCGCCGGAGAACGGCCCATTTGGGCCGGGCGCGTCGGGCGAGAGCGCACATTCGGATTCGGCGGCGCCGCCGATCCAAGCCGGCGCCGGATTGGTCGCCTCGCATCTGGGCAAACAGTTCAAGCGGCGCCCTGTCGTGCGCGACGTCACGGTTTCGGTGCAACGCGGCGAGGCCGTCGGCCTGCTGGGACCCAACGGCGCCGGGAAGACGACCTGCTTTTACATCATCACCGGTTTGATCAGCGCCGATACCGGAACGATCGAAATGGATGGGACCGACATTACGCATCTGCCGATGTATCGGCGGTCGCGAATGGGCATTGGATATCTGCCGCAGGAGGCCTCCATCTTTCGGGGGTTGACGGTGGAAGAGAATATCCGGGCGGTGCTCGAGGTGGTCGAGCCGGAACGCGACATGCGCGAAGCCATGCTGGACGATCTTCTGGCGGAATTCGCGATCACCCATCTGCGCCGAACGCCCGCGCTGGCGCTTTCGGGCGGCGAGCGCCGCCGTGTGGAGATCGCCCGCGCGCTGGCCTCCCGCCCGCAATTCATGCTGCTGGACGAACCTCTGGCCGGCATCGATCCGATCGCGATCGGCGAAATTCGAGAACTGATTTCGCATCTGCGCCGACGGGGCATCGGCGTGTTGATCACGGACCATAATGTACGAGAAACATTGGATATTGTGGATCGGGCATACATTTTGCA
>CAJCJC010000186.1 GCA_903970575.1 Alphaproteobacteria bacterium | reverse complement strand
TCCTTAAGCCAGGGATATCGTGCGGCGGGATCGACGATCGTGGCCGCCTCCATGTCCCACCCCGCCGGCAGCGGATCGACGATGACCGGCCGTCCTTCGCCCTGGCCGGAATAGCGCCCGGTCAGCACGACGATCACAATGTCGTTCCGACGCAGCATCATGGGATCGACAGGTTTTCCAGCGGTGTCGAAAAAGGCTCGCTGAATCTCATATCCCGATTGATCCTTGCCGTCGCTCGGCGTCGGAACGCCCGATACCGTCAGGGCGAGCCGCACGGGGGCGTCGGATTGGTTGCGAATCGCGGGCAGGGCGGCTTCTCCGGGCTTGCCCGAGATATCGACGATTCCGGTTTGCTGCACGGCCTTGTCGCCGATTTTCAGATTGACGCCGCCCGATTCACCCGGCGCGGCGGATTGGGCGCGTAATATCCATGCCGCTTCCTGGGCGCTGAACTGGCGGCGCGGGGCGGCGTCCGCCACGACCCGGCCTAACGCGGCCTGGATCGAAGGCTGAGCGGCGGCGGCGCTTTCCGCCATCAAGGCCGCCAGCATGGCGTGATCTCGCAGATCGGAACCGTAGCCGTCCGGCGCCGCGGCGGATGGCAGGGCCTGCGCCTGCGCGAACAGGCCGGCCGCGGCCGCCTTGTCGTCCAGGGCGGCAAAGCTCGCGGCCAAAAGCGCCACGGTCACGGGCGTATGGATCAGGGGCATGACGCGCTCGCTGAAATACCGCAACCGCGGAAGATCGAGCCGCTTGTTCATCGCCAGCACCTTGGCGGCGTAGGCGGCGTTTTCCAGCATGGCGGGCGCGGGCGGCGCGCTATCCGCGCTGGCCGGCGCGGGTTCGAAAGCGCTCAGTCTCGCCAGATAATCGAGCGCGCGGGCGAAGGGCGCCTCTGGGATCGCCGCGCCAAGGTTTTTCGCGCGCGTCAGGAGATCGGCCGCGTAGGCCGAAAGCCAGGGATCGCTCGCGCCCGCGCCCCAGAGGCTGAATCCGCCATCGACTCCCTGGAAATCCAGCACGCGCCGTATCGTCGGCCCGGGGATGGGCGGGGACGAGGGCGTCAGCGCGGCCGTGAGCGCGTCCACCATCCGCTCGGCCGACGGGTAATCCGCTTGCCGCAGCTCGCGCGCCAGGCCGGGCGAATCGAAGGCGCCAGCCGCGCTGGCGGCCGCCGATAGCATCAGGGTTTCAGGTCTAAGCCCCTGGGTCAGCGCCGGATCGAGGGTTAACGTCCCTCGGGGCTTGAGCGCGATCATGGCGCGCCGAGTCGTGGACGGGACATCGATGCGAACGGGAACGGCGAGACGACGTTCGGACGCTATTCCCGCCGGCCCTTTGACCGCGATCACGATGGCTCCCGCCCCCATCGCGCGGCCCAGAACCGCTATCGGGATGAAACGCTGTTCGTGTTCGGCGAGGTTGAGGACGATCTCGCTATCGTCCTGCAATGCGACGCCGCCCTCCGCCTTTAGCTTGACCCGGTATTCGCCGCGCGGGCCGTCCATGTTGGCGACCGCCAGAGTGAGATCCGCGCGATCGTCCGGCGCCAGGAAGTCTGGAAGACGCAGTTCTGTCGAAAGGGGATAATGGACCGGCAATTCGGCGCGCGCCCATCCGATCTTGGCGGGTGACCAGGCAAGCGCTTGGATCGACAATTTTCCGGTGAAATCGGGAAGCTTGACTGAAACGCCGCCTTTCCCGCCCTTGTCGAGGGCGACGATGGCGGAGGAGGCCGAAACCGAGGCGACCTTAAGGGGCGGGGCCGCGCTGGGCTCGTCCATCTCCGCCTTGGCCGCGACTGGCGGCCCGTCTGATAGGCCCGAGGGCGTTATGATCCGTCCATAGACATCGTTGACGCCAAGCGACGGGATGGACTCGTCGACCACGTCCGTGACGGCGCGGTTATCTTTGTCGATTAAGCCCGCGGTTTCGCCACCCTTGGCGACGATCCGGACAAAGACCGGCTCATCTCCGCCGCCGGCCACGGAAATCGGGATCGTCACGGTTTGGCCCGGAACGGCTTTTTCGGGCATGTCGAGCTTTACGCCCAGCCGCCGCGGGGTTGGGTCCGCGGGAAACGGGGTCGCGCCAAGGGCGCGTCGCGACAGCCCCGCGGCGGCCGGCGGGGCGACGGCGGACGCGGTCAGCTCAAGGCCGGTCCGCGCATCGCGCGGCGTATCGATGTGGATCGTCGCGCCGGCCGCCGGCACATGCTGTACGATCGCCCCGCGTATGTCCGTATCGGACGTAACGAGCGTGACGTCGGAATCGTAAGGCGGCTTGACGAAGATATCGGCGCCGTCACCGGGCGTGAACGGGGACTTGGCGGGCGTGAGCTCAACGGAGTCGGCGCCAATGCCAGATTGTGACGGGCCGGCGTTAGACGGACTCCAACCTACGGAAAAATAAAGACTGCTGATCGCTTCCCCCTTCGGATCGAAAACTTCGATCCGATAGCGCCCCGCCGGCAAGCTGGCGTCGATCGCGCCAGCGGAATCCAGCGGAATCGCGACCGTCCCTCCGGCGACGTGCGTATCGTCGATCGACGCCTTGTAATCATAGCGCGTTCCGTCCCAAACCCAGGATGGCGCGAAGTCCCGTCGCAGGATCTCCCATCCCAAGGCGGGGACTTCCTGGCGCGCCCCGTCGCGGCTCAGAGCGATCACCTCGAAATGCGCGGCCTGATTTTCGGCGAAGCTTCCCATTTGGGCGGCCTTTATGCCGAGCAGCAGGGATTGGGTCGCGACAGGCGCGGTCATCGTCGCCTCGACCGGGTGACCGCCAGCGTCGAGAACGCGGACCGCGATTCGCGCATCGAGGGGCTTCGTCATCATCGGCAGCGCGCCGAATTTGAGCGCTATGCTTGCTTTCCCGCCGGCGTCGGTACTGAACCGAATGGGATCGAACATCGTCGGGGCGTCGGTTTCGTCTTCCAATCCGAAACTGAAATCGGGAAAGGCGGGAAAGGGATTGACGGCGGGTTCAACCGATACGCGCGCCTCTCCCGGGGCGCCCGCCGCCGCCTGGCCATCCGGATATTGCGTTTGCACGGCGATCGCGCCTGGCTGGGCGGGGTCGAGCACCGCCGCCTCTGCGGTGAGCGAGATCGTCATCGCC
>CAJCJC010000185.1 GCA_903970575.1 Alphaproteobacteria bacterium | reverse complement strand
GCGTTAGAATGGAGCTTGTCGGCTTGACCGCGAATCGGACCACCACATCCTGACCGGTGGCGATGCCGCCCTGAACGCCGCCGGCATGGTTACTGAGGAAGGCAACCTTGCCGTCCCGCATCCGCATCTCGTCGGCGTTCTCGTCCCCCGAAAGCAGGGCGGCGGCGAAACCGTCGCCGATCTCCACCCCCTTGACCGCGTTGATGCCCATCATCGCAGCCGCCAGATCGGCGTCCAGCTTTCCGTAGATCGGTTCGCCAAGCCCGGCCGGAACGCCCGTGGCGGTAACTTCCACGATGGCGCCCAACGACGATCCGGCCTTGCGCGCGCTATCCAACAATTCGGCCCAGGATTCGACGATGGCGGGGTCCGGAGAGAAGAACGGGTTCCGGTCGATTTCGGAATCGTCCCACCGCGCGCGGTCGATCTTCACCGACCCTATCTGGATCAACGCCGCCCGGATTCGCACGCAATCGCCCAGCACTTTGCGCGCGATCGCCCCGGCCGCCACGCGGGTCGCGGTCTCCCGCGCCGACGACCTTCCGCCGCCGCGATAATCGCGAATGCCGTATTTCGCCATATAGGCGTAATCGGCGTGGCCGGGCCGGAAGCTATCCTTGATGTCGCCGTAATCCTTGGATCGCTGATCGACATTCTCGATCATGAGGCTGATCGGCGTTCCGGTGGTCAGGCCCTCGAATACGCCCGACAGGATTTTCACCTGGTCCGGCTCCCGTCGCTGGGTTACGAAACGGGAGCCGCCTGGCGCGCGGCGATCCAGGAAAGGCTGGATATCCGCCTCGCTAAGAGGAATAAGCGGCGGCGCTCCGTCGACGACGCAGCCTATCGCCGGGCCGTGACTTTCGCCCCAACTGGTGAAGCGGAAAAGCGCGCCGAAGCTGTTACCGGCCACAATGTTAGGATTCTGAGTCGGGCACGACGCCGCGATCGACAAGGCCCTGGAGCAACTGCGCCGCCCCGGCCGCCGCATCGACCGTCACCATGCCGACAGTGTTATAGCCGGCGTCGACGAACTGCACTTGGCCCGTCACGCCGCTGCCCAGGTCGCTCAGCAGAAAAAGGGCGGCCTTTCCGACATCCTGGATAGTCACGTTGCGGCCAAGCGGCGCGTTTAGTTCGTTCCAGCGCAGTATAACGCGAAAATCTCCGATGCCGCTGGCCGCCAGAGTCTTGACCGGCCCGGCGGAGATTGCGTTGACTCGGATATTAGCCGGACCGAGGTCGCCGGCGAGGTACCGCACCGAAGCTTCGAGAGCCGCCTTGGCGACCCCCATTACATTATAATGCGGCATCACCCTGTCCGCGCCCAGATAGCTGAGCGTCAGCATGCTTCCGCCATTCTTCATCAAAGGCGCGGCGCGCTGCGCCACGGCGGTAAAGGAATAGGCGGAGATATCCATCGCCAGCTGGAATCCGGGGCGGCTGGTTTTTAGATACTGGCCCTTCAAATCCTCTTTATCGGCGAAGCCGATGGCGTGCACCACGAAATCCAGACCGCCCCATTCCTGCTCGATCCGCGCGAACAGGGCGTCCAGGCTGGAATCGTCGCTGACATCGCAAGGTTCGACGATATCCGATCCGATCGACGCCGCGAGCGGCTTCACCCGTTTTCCCAGCGCCTCGCCCTGATAGGAAAAAGCGAGAGCCGCGCCATGAGCGGCGACAATCGATGCAATGCCCCATGCAAGCGAGCGATCGTTGGCGACGCCCATGATCAATCCGCGCTTGCCCTGCATCAAAGGCGGCAATCCGGCGGCGAGGGTGCTAGGCGACATTTCATTCATGATTTAACTTACGAATATACGGGGCCGAACGCCATCTAGGATGCACGCGATTTCAATGGATAAACTCCGTAATCGTACATCAAACGCATCGTCTCATCCAAGCAGGCGCGCCGGCTTCAGCTAATGATTTGCCAAGCGCCATCGGATTGACGGCACGCGGTGCCTTTCGCAACGCTTGACTGGCCACCGGAGCCGATGGACTGCGTGAATTCCCGGCAATAGGTGCCGTCAGCCTGCTGGAATGTGCGTGTGGCCGAAAGCTGCACGTTGACGCCGCTTGGGTTGGTCCAGGTGATGGGCTGGCCGGTCGGCGCGCTCTCCATCGTATGGTTAAAATGCTGGATCATTGTGGCTTGATCCACGTCATCGAACGAACTTGTCGCGGCGACCGCCGGGATTGACCCCGCTGGACGACTTCCTTGCGCGGACGGGCTGACCATGGTTCGCTCGATCGCCGTCGGCTCATGAGCGCAACCAGCGATCAGCATCGCCGCGATCGAACATGCGATAAGCTTGACTGTCATGCGTTTCACCCTTGCTGCGACACGTTTAATACGTCGTAGGCGCGAGGCGGCCGATTGCAAAGCCGGATTTAGGCCAGTGCTTGTTTTTCCCGCGCGAAGCGCAAATTTTTTCAATACGCCGCTCTTGTTCCCCCAGCGGCAATCAGGGCCCATGCCATGGACGATATACGAAATCGCGATCCCATTGCTCTGTTCCAGGAATGGCTGGCCGAGGCTGAGACGTCGGAGCCTAACGATCCCACCGCGATGTGCTTGGCGACGGTCGACGCTGCCGGCTCCCCGTCGGCGCGCATGGTGCTGCTGAAGGGTGTCGATTCCGGTGGGTTCGCGTTTTACACGAATCTCGAAAGTCGCAAGGGCAATGAACTTGCGCACGAAAAGTTCGCGGCCCTGTGCTTCCACTGGAAGTCGCTGAGGCGCCAAGTGCGCGTCGAGGGCGCCATCGAACCGGTGAGCGATGCCGAGGCTGACGCCTATTTCGCATCCCGCGCCCGGGTCAGTCAGCTTGGCGCCTGGGCGTCCGATCAATCCCGTCCCCTCGACAGCCGCGCGACGCTTGAGGCGCGCGTGTCCGAAATGGAGGCGCGCTTCGCCGGGCGTCCGGTCCCACGCCCACCCAATTGGTCGGGCTTCCGCGTTCTCCCCCGCGCGATCGAGTTCTGGAAAGATGGCCCATTCCGCTTGCATGACCGCATCGTCTTCCGTCGCGCCGGATCGGCGTGGAGTACGGAACGGCTGTACCCCTAAGGTTCAGACGATCGCCAGGGCGTCTGAACAGGCCCCCATGGCTGGACGCGACCAGTCGCTTAATTCTATAAGCAGCGCACAATCGTTTACAGAAGCGCGCAACATATCCGAGCGAACGTCGAGCAATGGAACACGCTATGCAAGAAGCAACGTCGACGGAGCGCAGCAGGCCGATTTCGCCCTTTCTGTTTCCACCCACGGGGACTTATCGCTGGCAGCTCACTTCCACCCTGTCGATCCTGCACCGCGTAACCGGCCTAGCGCTTGGGATCGGGACATTGATGCTAACATGGTGGTTACTCGCGCTGCTGGGCGCACCGTCGGATTTCGCGGCGGTGCAGCGGTTCATCGGCTCGCTGCTGGGGCGCTTTCTCCTGCTTGGTTGGACCTGGGCGCTTTTCTTTCATCTGTTCAACGGCGTCAGACATCTTATCTGGGATACGGGGCACGGCCTCGATCTGCCCAATGTCTATCGCGGCGGCTGGCTCGTTGTCGGGCTATCGGTTGTGTTGACCGTGGCGACATGGTTCGCCGGATATTGGCTGCGTCAAGCTTAAGGCCGTGCGTCTACGGCCGGAGGGTCAAGGAAA
>CAJCJC010000184.1 GCA_903970575.1 Alphaproteobacteria bacterium | reverse complement strand
TCACCGATGCGCCGCCGAGGCCCGCGGGATCGACCGCGAAGACCGCCGCCGCGAGCATCGCCACATCCCAAGGCGAATCCGGCAGCCACGTCGAATCGGGCGACAAAATATCAGTTGTCACGCCGCCCATAACTCTTCGATCGCCCGCTCGACGCGGACGGTCGAACCAGCCTCGTCAAGCGGGTTGCGCCGTAGCCGGTGGCGCAACGCGGAAGCCGCGACCTGGAAGAGATGGCGGTCCTCGACATCATTGGCCCCCTCCAGCGCCGCCGCCGCCCGGGCCGCCCTGATCAAGGTCAACTCGCCGCGCAACCCGTCCGTCCCGAGGCTCATACACAGTTCGACCGCGCGGCGTAGGGTCGCTTCGGGCATGCTTATGCCGGCGAGGCGACCCCGCGCGGCGATAATCTTGTCGCGGATGCGCGAATCCTCATCGTTCCATTCGGCGATAAACGCAGTCCTGTCGCGCTCGAACGCATCCCGCCGCCGCACGACCTCCATGCGGGCATCGAGCGTATCGGGGGTTTTCACTTCGACGGAAAGGCCGAACCGGTCGAGAAGCTGCGGGCGCAGCTCGCCTTCCTCCGGGTTGCCGGTGCCGACCAGGACGAAGCGCGCTGGATGGCGCACGCTCAAGCCCTCACGCTCGACCACGTTCTCGCCCGACGCCGCCACATCCAGCAGCAGATCGACCAGATGATCCTCCAGCAGGTTCGCCTCGTCGATATACAGAAACCCGCGATGGGCCCGAGCCAGCAAACCCGGTTCGAACGCCTTGACGCCCTGGGTCAGCGCGCGTTCGAGGTCCAGCGCGCCGACCACCCTATCCTCGGTCGCGCCCAGCGGCAGGTCGACCACCGGAACCGGCGCCATGGTGGTTTCCACGATCGCGCCCGCGATTCGTGTCGGGCAATCGTCGACGCAGGTCGTCCTATCCTGGTCGGGGTCACAGCCATAGCGGCATCCCACGACGACTCGCATCGGCGGCAGCAGCGCGGCCAGGGCGCGCACCGCCGTCGACTTACCGGTGCCCCGATCGCCGAAGATCAGCACGCCGCCAATCGAGGGATCGACCGCGGCGATCAACAAGGCCAGCTTGGCCTCGTCCTGTCCGACGATTGCCGAGAATGGAAAGGCGTCCGCCTTGCTCATGCGCGAATTTTCTCCTGAAACTAACCGGTCAAGCGATGTTCGACGCCTGATTAGAGAGTGGCGGCCGCGTCGCCGATGCGTGGTTCGTCACGACACCGCCTATCGTTGTAGACGTCCCGCTTGCCCAGTTCCACAAGTTGTAGCAGGCTCAATCGTCGCGCCGTCGATTGGGGTATCGCCATGAAATGGGAATGGGCTGTCGGGGAGGTCGTGCTTTTGGCGCTCGCGTTCTATGAACTCTGGTCATTGCGTAAATATGACAAACCGGACCCCAAAAAAGACCCGAAAAATAAGGGCGGTTGAACCTTCGGTCACGCTCACAGCGGCCAGCGCGGCATCCGGAAGGGGAGCATCGCCTTCACGATTCCCGCGCTGAATCGGTTAAGAGATAGCGTCTCATGCACCGCCGTCGCGGCTTCACCCAATAATCGTGTCGACAATAGGGACCGGGCATAGAATGGCGCGTTCTCAAGCGTTCGCCGCACCTTAGGCGTATCTCCCTCGTCGGACCGGGTTTCGCGCCTGATTCCCCATCCTGTCATTGGCAAGTCGCGGCGCGGCGGCGGCTCGAAGGCTGTTCCCTGGCCGAAACGATCGAACTTAACCGCGACCGACAATTCGGCGCCTTCGCGAGGTGAAACGTCATACAGAACCGCTGTTTCGGGGCCAATCTTGGCGCGAGACCAGTTCCAGACCGAGAATGCGTCTTCCAAGGGCGCGCTCCCCATATTGGCGTCAAGATAGCCGGCTCCCGACCATTTAAGACCCGGCCTGTCCAATTCGACGTCAACGCGCGAGCAGGGAGCGATGGGCCACCAATGGTGGCGGTCGTCCCGGTCCAGCGCGATCTGCTCGGTATTAAGCCCTTCTGGACGAAGCCGCACCTCGCCTCGGATACGGCTCGGCAATGGCGACGTGACCTCATCGAGTTCGACCTTCAGCATCTCGCCATCCCAGGACAGCGTGCTTGGCCCGATCGTGAGCGCGTCCGCGAAGCGCCGAATTTTTGCGCGCGGCCGTTCGGTCATCGCCCACCGGTGGCTCTTGTGGCCATACAGAGCCACGTTCACCGAACAAAAGTTCAGCGGACTGGCCGGGCCTCGACGTCGCGCTAGGGCATAATAGGGTGAGAAAACGCTGCCGATGAAGACGATCAGCGAGAGCCCATGATCGCCGTCGTCGCTGAGCGCGTCGAGATACCACCAGGCATACCCGTTGGGACCGACGAACTGGTCGAACCGAGGTCCGTTTGAATACTGTTTGCCGCTAAACGGCCGGACCAGGCCGCCATCGGTACGCCCGCCCCAGGGTGCGTGCTCCCACCCGCCAGATAGAGGCCTGCGATCCTGGTCCGCGAACCCGGACGCCGGAACGAACCCTGCCACCCGTGATTCGCCTGGCCGTACAGCGCTCCCCCCGTCCCCGGATAAAGGCGATCGAAGTCCTTCGGCGTCGTCACCAGGCTGGCCTCCTGGCGTCGTTCGACCCTGAGGCCGCAGCGTTCCAGGGCCCCGAATGTCCGTTTCTCGCATTGCTCGATCTCCGATCGGTCGAAATTGTGCGTGTCGCCGGTGGCGGGCGCATTCACGAGGCAAAATAGCCGCTCAGGCCCTTTGCGCGGTTGGTCGGACGCGGCTAAATCCCTGGCGCCGCGATCCTGGGCGCAGACATAGACGGTTGGCGCCGACGGCAGCCTTCCGGCGTGAAAGATGTCGCTGAATTCTCGCTCATAGGCGTCCGAAAAAAAGACATTGTGTCGAACCAGCGGAAGGCCGCCGGTGCGCGCGACCAACGCCCAGGTGACGGCGGATAGCGACCGTTCCCGCGGCGCGGCCTTCGGGGCCTCGTTCGCGACCTCAAGGCCGAAAAATCCATTCGCGAGCGCGCCGATATCGGCGTTCACCAGCACCGCATCGGCTTCGATGCGCTCTCCGTCCGAAAGGATCACGCCGGTGGCGCGCCCGGAGCTGACGCTGATCGTGGCGGCTTCGGTGCGGTATCTGAACATCGCGCCCCTGGCCTCCGCCAACCGCGCCAAGGCGATGGCGATCCGATGCATCCCCCCCTCGACCAGCCAAACGCCCCGCTGCTCGACATGCGCGATCAGCATCAGCGTCGCCGACGCGAGATAAGGCGATGAACCGCAATACGTGGCGTAACGCCCAAAAAGCTGCCTGAGCCGAGGGTCGCGGAAATATCGCCCCAGCTCGCGCCACAGGGTCGAGAATGGGGTGCTGTTCAAGAGGCCCGCGATTCCGCCCGGTCCGGCATCCCGCATCAGCGAAAACGGCGTCGGCCGTTCCGCCCGGATAAAAGAGTTTTCGTAGGTCTGATAGGTATGCCGGGCGCGCTCGCAAAACCTGCGATACCCATGGGCTTCCGAAGAACCGGCGAATGCGCCAATGGCGTCCGCCGAACGGCCGATATCAGCGAACAGGTCAAGCGATTGGCCCGGACGCCAATGATGGCGGGCAAGAATATCGGCGCGGCTGAGGCGCAAATGCTGATCGAGAGATTCGCCGCATGCGGCGAAAATTTCTTCGAAGAGCCAACGCATGGTGAAAACCGTGGGTCCGGCGTCGATGCGGGCGCCGCCGATCGCCGCTTCGCGCATCTTTCCCCCCGGACCGCCCGCGCGCTCCACGACCGTGACGGCGAAACCCCTTGTGGCGAGTTCAAGCGCCCCCACAAGGCCACCCACCCCCGCGCCCATAATGACAACTCGTTTGGCCCGCACGTTCCGACGAATTCCTTAACAATAGGGTTGACTTATGTGTCAATCAAACATGACACTACGAAGCGACAATTGTCCAGAACAGTTTATGCGCTGTTACCGAAGACTGCGCGGCGGAGGCTTGGATGGATGCTACAACGAGGATTGAACGGGCGCTCGCGGCATCGATCGCATGGGCGGGGGGACTGGATTGTCCTCCGCTTCTCGCCAAGGCGGTCCGCCACGCCGTATTCCCTAAAGGTTCGCGCGTGCGGCCGCGGTTATGTCTTGCCGTCGCCAGCGCGTGCGGCGCGAGCAATCCAGCGATTGTGGACGGCGCCGCGGTCGCGATCGAGCTTTTGCACTGCGCGTCGCTGGTGCATGACGATTTGCCCTGCTTCGATGATGCCCAGACACGTCGCGGTCGTCCGTCGGTTCATGCCGCCTTTGGGGAGCCGCTTGCGGTCCTTGCTGGAGACGCCTTGATTGTGCTCGCCTTCGAAACGGTCGCGCGCACGGCGGCGTCCGCGCCGGCGGCGATGGCGGGTCTGTTGCTGACGGTCGGCCGCGCTGGCGGCATGCCTTATGGCATCGCCGCCGGCCAGGCGTGGGAATGCGAGCCTGCGGTCGATTTGGCTCATTATCACCGCGCCAAGACCGGGGCCCTCTTCATCGCGGCGGCGGCGGCTGGCGCTATCGCCGCTGGCGCGGACGCCGACCCATGGCGCGATTTCGGCGATCGCCTCGGTCAGGCCTATCAGGTCGCCGACGATATTCGCGACGCCGCCGGCTCGCCCGAGGATATTGGCAAGCCGATTCATCAGGATGCCGTCCACGGCCGTCCGAGCGCGGTCACGCGGCTCGGCGTTTTTGGCGCGGTCTCTTGGCTTGAGCAACTTGTCGCCGAAGCGGCCGCGGCCATTCCGGCCTGCCACGGCGCGGGGGATTTGCGTTGCTTGATCGCATCGGAAGCCAAGCGGCTTCTACCCAAGGAACTCTCGCTGCGCGCCGCTTAAGAATGTCGATAACCAAGCCAGCGGCCGCCGACGAAATCACGCCATCCGGGTCGGAGTCGCCGTCCTGGAGGGATTTTATGTTCGGATTGCGGGATCGGCTGCTGACAAGCCCCGCATTTCGTCGTTGGGCCGCCGCTTTCCCGCTAACCCGCCCTGTCGCCAACCGACGGACGCTCGCCCTCTTCAATCTTTGCGGTGGGTTCGTCTATTCGCAGATCCTGGCCGCATGCGTTGAACTCAGGCTGTTCGAAGCGCTCGCGGAGGGGCCGCGATCCGCCGCCGCGCTGGCGCGCGCATTATCATTATCTCCCGAGGCGACCGGGCGGCTGCTCGCCGCCGCCGTAGCACTCGACCTTGCGTCGCGTCGCGGCGCGGATCGATATGGGCTGGGCGCGTTGGGCGCGGCGATGGTGGATAATCCGGCGGTCACGGCCATGGTTCGGCATCATGCGATGCTCTACGCCGATCTCAAGGATCCGGTCGCGTTGTTGCGAGGTCCTCCGGCGGAAACCCAGCTTTCCCGCTATTGGGCATATGCGCGGTCAGAGCGGCCGGCGCATCTGTCGGCGGACGAAACATCGGATTACACGGATTTGATGGCGGTGTCGCAAACGCTGATCGCCGAGGAGGTCCTGGATGCCTACCGTGTCGACCGCCATGTTCGGCTGCTCGATATCGGCGGTGGCGACGGGACCTTTCTCGCCGCGGCGGCTGCGCGGGCA
>CAJCJC010000183.1 GCA_903970575.1 Alphaproteobacteria bacterium | reverse complement strand
TGAAACCGGCGGTTGGCCTCGATTACAAAATCTATATCGGCGGGCTGGAGGCGCTGTCGGCGACCGTATCGATCGCGAGCGATCCCGACCGCTATGACGTGGAGATCAAGGCGGACACCGCTGGCGCGATCGGCAAGATATTTCCCTGGGAAATCCATATCGGATCGAAGGGGAATGTTTCGGGCGATACGCTACAGCCCGTGGAACATGTTCAGCGCAGCAATTTCCAGGGCAAGGACCGCTCGGTCACGCTCAACTATGATGGTCACGGCGGCTTTCTGGACCGCAAGGTGATTCCCGACGCTCAGGAGGATGACCGCGATCCAGTGCCGCCCGATAAAACCCGCGATACCCTCGATATCGTGAGCGGCGTGCTGGCCGGCCTGCGCGCGGTCGACCGCACCGGCAGTTGCGACGGCCGCGTTCCGGTATTCGATGGCCGACGACGGTTCGACCTGGTCTATAGCGACGATGGACATGACAAGCTCGAGTCCAGCGGCGCCTCGTTCTACAGCGGCGACGCGCTGCGCTGCGCGGTGAAGGTCGAGCCGGTGGCCGGATTCTGGAAGAAGAACCAGCGCAAATTCTTCACCCGCAAGGTCAACGGCGAGGATCAGGTGGTGCCGATCGAGGTCTATATCGCCCGTGTGGGCGCGGCCCAGGTCGAAGTTCCCGTGCGCGTCGAAAGCAGCAGCCCGTTCGGCCAGCTAGTGCTCAATCTTCAGGCCGTGCACGACCAGCCCGGCGAGTGAGCCAGGTTTAGGACGGACCGCGCATCGGCCGCGATCTCCGGCCGCGCGGCGATTCCGCGATTTCCTTTTTCCGCTGCTTATAGCCCTCGATCCACGCGGTCGCCGCCGCCTCGGTCGCGAAGCCGCTGACCTGCGTCGGTTGCATCTCGTCGATTGTTACTTCGACGGCGAAGGTCCCGTCATCGCGGGAATAGACGCGAAACGCCGCGTCAGGCTGGGTCATGTCGTTGCTCATGAGCGCCATATGCCATGTGAAACACGTTTTGAATAGCAGGCGAGCGGTCGCCGCCGCTTTACCCTTTGATGCAATCTGGCTGCTTATTGCACGTAAACGGCGCCAAACCATCCGGAAAGTTCGGCGAGATCGATTTCCAGGCCCGACATTGCATCCCCCGGACCGGCGCGTTAGAGCAACATATTCGCCGCGTTTCGAGGCCGTTATGACAGATCGTCCGCTTGCCGCCATTGTGCTCGCCGCCGGCAAGGGTACGCGCATGCGGTCGGCCACGCCGAAGGTGCTGCACAAGGTGGCGGGCCGTTCGATGATTGGGCACGTCATCGCCGTGGCCGAGGCGCTCGGCGCCGATCCTATCGTGATTGTGGTCGCGCCGGGTATGGACGATGTCGCGCGCGCGGTCGCGCCGCATCCGGTCGCCATTCAGGGTGAGCAGCGCGGCACCGGCGATGCGGTCAAGTCTGCGCAGGAATCCTTGGCCGGCTTCACCGGTGACGTTCTGATCCTCTACGGCGATTCTCCGCTGATCCAACCGGCCACCCTGGCTGCGATGCGCCATGCGCGCGGGGGCGAGGCGGTGACCGTTCTGGGTATCCGCGTTCCTGGAAATTCCCCCTATGGACGCTTGGTGCTCGGCGCCGAAGGGACGCTCGACCGTATCGTCGAGGCGCTGGACGCCACGGAGGATGAGCGCCGGATCGACCTTTGCAACAGCGGCGTCATGCTCATCGACGGCGCCCGAATCTTCGGCCTGCTCGACCGCATCGGCAATAATAACGCCAAGGGCGAGTATTACCTGACCGATGTCGTAGCTGTCGCGCGGGCCGAGGGCCTGGTTTGCCGCGTCGCGGAGGCGCCGGCCGAGGAGGCTCTGGGCGTCAACTCGCGCGCCGAGCTCGCCCAGGCCGAGGCCGCCATGCAGGCCCGACTGCGCCAGGCCGCCATGGCGGGCGGCGCGACGCTGATCGATCCGTTCTCCGTCTGGTTCAGCTTCGACACCGTGCTGGGCCGCGACGTCACGGTCGAACCCAACGTCGTTTTCGGTCCCGGCGTCACGATCGCCGATGACGTTCATATTCGCGCCTTTTCACATATCGAGCAGGCGATCGTGGAATCCGGCGCCGTCATCGGCCCTTATGCGCGGCTGAGACCCGGCGCCAGCATCGGGCAGGGCGCCCATATCGGCAATTTCGTCGAGATAAAGAACGCACGGATCGACGATGGCGCGAAAGCCAATCATTTGAGCTATATTGGCGACGCCGATGTGGGGGCGGGGGCCAATATCGGCGCGGGCACGATCACCTGCAATTACGATGGCTTCAACAAATCCCGCACCCGGATCGGCGCTGGGGCCTTTATCGGGTCCGACACCACCCTGGTCGCGCCGGTGACGGTGGGCGCGGGCGCCTTCACCGGCGCCGGCAGCACGATCACGGCGGATATCCCGGACGACGCGCTGTCCGTCGCCCGCGGCCGGCAGGTCACCAAGCCGGGCTGGGCGGCGGCGTTTCGCGCGGAACACGGCGCGGCGAAGAAGAAGGATTAGGCGGTATGTGCGGCATCATCGGCGTGGTCGGGCGGCAGGACGCCGTGCCGCTCATCATGGATGGCCTTCGCCGGCTGGAATATCGCGGCTATGACAGCGCCGGCATCGCCACCCTGGTCGATGGCCACATCGAGCGCCGCCGCGCCGAGGGGAAGCTGCGCAATCTCGATGAAAGGCTGGCGCTGGACCCGATCGCGGGGACGATCGGCATCGGACACACACGCTGGGCGACCCATGGCGGCCCGACCGAACGAAACGCCCATCCGCACGCGACCGACAGGGTCGCCGTCGTCCATAACGGGATCATCGAGAATTACCAGGCGCTGAAGGCCGAACTGGCCGCCAAGAACCGCCATTTCGAAAGCCAGACCGATACCGAGGTGATCGCCCATCTGGTGACGGATTTCCTGGAGCAGGGCCTGTCGCCCAATGCGGCCGCCGCCGCGGCGCTGGCGCGGCTGGAGGGCGCCTTCGCGCTCCTGATGCTGTTCGCCGGCCCGCACCCGCTATTGATCGCCGCTCGCCAGGGTCCGCCGCTCGCCATCGGCTATGGCGCGGGCGAGATGTTCGTCGCGTCCGACGCCGTGGCCCTCGCCAGCCTGACCAGCCGCGTCGCCTATCTCCACGATGGCGACTGGGCCGAGGTCACCGTCGATCACGCCACCATCTTTAACCGGGCGGGCGAGATCATCGATCGGCCGATCCTGCAAAGCTCGGTCTCCGGCATTTTGACCGGCAAGGGCGAATACCGCCATTACATGCTGAAGGAAATCCACGAGCAACCGGCCGTCATCGGCGACACGCTGGGCTCGTTCACCAACGCCGCCACCGGCGATGTCGATCTGGGGCCGCTGCCGGTCGATTTCACCCAGGTCTCGCGCATCACCATCGTCGCCTGCGGCACCGCCTATTACGCCGGCCTGGTCGCCAAATACTGGATCGAGCAGATCGCGCGCGTGCCGGTCGAAATCGACGTCGCGTCCGAGTTCCGGTACCGCGCCCCGCCGATGCCGGAAGGCGGCGTGGCGCTCTTCATTTCCCAATCGGGAGAGACCGCCGACACGCTGGAGGCTTTGCGCTACGCCCGATCCCAGGGGCAGATCGTTCTGTCGGTCATCAACGTGGTCGAATCCACCATCGCGCGGGAAAGCGACGCCGTGCTTTACACCAAGGCGGGGCCGGAAATCGGCGTCGCATCCACCAAGGCGTTCACGACTCAGCTGACGGTGCTGGCCTGCCTTACCGTCGCCATCGCTGAGGCGCGCGGCGCCATCACCGCGCAGCGCGCCAGCCAGATGGCGATGGCGCTGCGCGAGGTTCCGGCGCTCGTCTCCGACGTCCTCAATTCCGACCGGACCATAGAGGCGCTGGCCCACCACATCGCCCAGGCGCGCGACGTGCTGTATTTCGGCCGCGGCTCGGCCTATCCGCTGGCGCTCGAGGGCGCGCTCAAGCTGAAGGAAATCTCCTATATCCACGCCGAAGGCTATGCCGCGGGGGAGATGAAGCACGGCCCCATCGCGCTCATCGACGATTCCGTCCCGGTCATCGTGCTGGTTCCCCGCGACGCGCTGTTCGAGAAAACCGCCTCCAACGTCCAGGAGGCCCAGGCCCGCGGCGCCCGCATCCTGATCCTGTCCGACAGGGCCGGCATCGAACGCCTGGCCCCGCTCGCCGTCGGCGCCATCGAAATGCCCGATGTCGACCCCTTCGTCGCCCCGATCCTCTACGCCATCCCTGTGCAATTGCTGGCCTATTACGTGGCCGTGGCCAAGGGCACCGACATCGACCAGCCGCGGAATCTGGCGAAGAGCGTGACGGTGGAGTGACGCGGAGTTGTTCAGGTCGCGGAGGAGACGCTGAGTACGCGGAGTTGAACTGCTCTCTTACACTTCGCGACCTCTGCGTTTCTTCGTGACCTCCGTGGTGAAATAATACCTGGGGAAGCGAATATGAGGTATGTGAGCCGATAGCCATCGGGAAAGTGTTAAATCCCTTCACGCGATTGACCTGCAACCATGCCGAAAGCCGCCGAGCGCGCGGAAGGTATCGGCAAGCCTTAATCTCCCCATAAACGGCGCCTTCAATTTTCGCTTTCGCGTGAAGGACCGTTCGTGATTGGATAGCTAAAACCAATCAGCGACGGAACCCAGCATGCCGCATGATGCCGACAGCGCCGTCGGTCGCAGAACGATCCTCGCGGGCGCGACCGCGTCAGCCGCGCTGCTCTGGAGCGCGCGGGGCGCGATCGCCGCCATCCCGCCTATCGCCGACACCGCCTGCGGCAAGGTCTCGGGTCTGCGCGCAGGCGGCGTCGCCATTTTCAAGGGCATCCCATACGGCGCGTCGACGGCCGGCGCCAACCGCTTCATGCCGCCCACGAAACCCGAGCCCTGGACGGGCGTTCGGGACGCGACGATGCTGGGGGACCGCTGTCCGCAGACCCCCTCGAATGTTCTGCCGGAGGAGGCGTCGCTCGCCGATAACAGCCCGATGAGCGAGGATTGTCTGCGCCTTAACGTCTGGACCGC
>CAJCJC010000182.1 GCA_903970575.1 Alphaproteobacteria bacterium | reverse complement strand
TATCAAGTGCAGTCCGGCGGATCAGTCATTCGCCGATAAACGGCGCGCCATCCTGACGATGCTGGGATTGCCGGACTATCATCTTTGCGTCGTCCGGCATCATGGGAATGCCGACGATTCGGTCGCGGTCTTCGCGCAGTTGCTGACCTTGCCGGACGAGTCCGTCTTTGCCTTGCTCGCCTTCGTCCTGGCCGAAAGTCTCGAAGCGGGCAGCAGTCTGGTGGAGGCGCTGGGTGTGTATTTGGGCGTCAAGCCGGAGGGGCAATGGACGCCGGATCAGACCTTCTTCGATCTGATCCGCGACCGTATTGTCGCCAATGGGATGGTTGCCGACATTGCAGGAAAATCGGTCGCGGAAGGCAATGTCGCGGAAAAGCTCAAAACTCAAAAGATCATCATCCGCGACTGTCTCGAAGGCGCGAACGGGCGCAAAAAGGCCGAGAATTGGGTCCCGCGCTATATGGAGTTTCCCCCGCGCGCCTATACCGACCGGGGCGGCGTTCCTGCCGTTTCGGCCTGGGGGCGGGTCGAAGCGAACTTCCCGGCCAAGCCGGTCGCGCCATGAAAAACGCGCGGGGCGGACGGTTCTTTCCGTCCGCCCGGCTTATTTCTACAAGCGGCCTCCGCTATCGAGAGCGGCCCAATCGACGCCTGCGGCTTCGAGCGCGCCGGTCAAAGCCGCTATAATTGCAGGCGCTATCGCGCCTTGCTCAAGCTCGAATTCGATCACCGTCTGGACGCCGACACCGGCCTCCAGAGCCAGCCTCTCGCGGGTCCATTGCAGTTGGCCGCGCGCGGCCTGACTTCGTTCGGGGGTCAGCATCTGTCCTGATTGCCGCAACGGATTGCGCCGTGCAAGGGCCTGATCCTGCATCCCGATGCGTCGAAATTGCAGGACAAGCCTTCCGCTCGCGCCGGAGCGCGCAGCCGGGATAGCGCCTGTCCCGGCAGGACGAATCCTTCTTTCTGTCCTGCGGCGCTGCCGAGATATTCATAGAGACGGAGCGCATTCGTTCGATGCGGCTCAGTGTTAAACCTCATTCTTGGTGAAGCCCGGCATAACCGTCCCGGCCCTTCGATCGACGTCATGCTGCCCTCGCTGAGCGGACCGTCCGTCTGTTTTTTGGGTCATGGTCGATGGGCGGATGGGCTGTTTCGATCGTCTTTTCGTCCGCGCGCCCTGCCGATAAAGTGCCGATCGGACGCCTCAACGGTCCTCCGGCTCCTGTGTCTTCGCGACGCCATATCCCTGCTCTTTGGCGATGACCTATGGGCGGCGCGGGGCCGCTGAAACCGTCGCGTCCGGCTTTTTTCCCCGACCCTGACCGGGTCTCCTCGCGGTCGCTGCGCTCCAAAAAAGACCGTTCGCTCGGGTCCTCCGCTGACGCTTCAGCCGCGCTTTCCCGCTAGCGCGGGCGCGCGGTTCGGCAGCCCCGCGCCGCCCATGAACGGTCCGCCATCGCAGGGGAATGGCCCCGGCGAATTCACAAGGAGGACTTCATCATGGCATCCATCGGCATCGTTTCCCGTCAACCGGACGGCTCGTTCAAAGGCCAGCTCAAGACCCTTTCCATCCGCGCCGATATCGAAATCATACCCAACCAGAATAAGGCGGCGGAGGGTCAGCCCGACTACCGGGTTCGCACTTCCGGCATCGAAATCGGGGCCGGGTGGGATCGCGTCGGCGAGGCTTCCGGCAAGAAATACGTGTCGCTCAGCCTGGCCGCGCCCGAGTTCGGACCGCGCCGTCTCTACGCCAATCTGGGCCGCGCCGCCGGTCAGGACGATGAGGACGTCTTCGCCCTGATCTGGAACCCGGCGGACTGATCCCGGCGGCTCTCGCGCCTTCGGGCGCGGGAGCCATCCGGAGGCTCGCTCCCGGTTCGCCTCTATCGCGACGTTCGTGGACAAGGCCCCTGCTGGCGGTGCGCCCCACGGCGAGAATGTCTGGACGCCAGCGGCTTCCGCGAATGCGTGAGGCCGTCCCACCGGCGCGGACCGGGAGCGTGCGCTGGCCCGAATTAGGCCGGATCGAATTGAGGCCGGATCGAATTCCGGGGGGGCGATATTCGAGCCTCCCGGTGCTTTCCCTAATAGCCCAATCTGCGCCTTAAGCGACGCGATATGGCCGTTTCGCCCGCCTAACCCTTAACCGGACAGGCAGGCAATCATGGAGAATAACGACAACGCCCGGGCCGAACAGGCCCGGAAGGGCAGCCCATTCCTGAGCACCGCGCAGGCGGCTCACTATGTCGGGCTGTCGCGGCGAACCTTGGAGAAATTCCGCACCACCGGGTGCGGACCGAAGTATCGCAAGCATGGCCGTTACGTCCGCTATCATATCGCCGACCTCGACGCCTGGTCGGCAAGCCAAACACACGAATCGACCTCCGATGTTTAGGTGGCCGATGTTTAGGCGGCGCGCACCGAAACGCGGCATCGATTTGCTGGCAGTCACGGGCGCTGTGACCCGTTTTCGCCGCCGCAGGCGTTGGCGCGGCGCGGCTGTCGCGGCGCTTCTCGGCATGGCGGCGCTCGGCGTATCGAGTCTGGTTTCGCCATCGCCGCGCCTTGTCTGGAACGCCAGCGCGAGTGCGCCCATCGGGCTTTATTGGGTTGAGCCTAACATGCCGATCCGGCGCGGCGATCTGGTCTTGGCGACCCTCCCCGA
>CAJCJC010000181.1 GCA_903970575.1 Alphaproteobacteria bacterium | reverse complement strand
CCAGAACGCCGCCATGACCGCGTTTATCGAATCGGGGACAGTCTTCACCGTCGTACAGGCCGGCGCGGTCGACATCGACACCGCAGGGGGGGCGATATTCCGATTACTGGAGCGAAATACGAAGCCATCGGTCGATGCCGTACAAACAATCATCGATATGCTGCCACCCCGTCCAGTCGATCGTGAAACGGTTCGTCCAGGTTTGCTCTTTCTGGCGATCGCCACCGGCGATTCCAATCTTGCGCTGAACTTCGCGGACAGGCTCATACTTGAAGATTCATCTTACCGTGGCGCAATTCACGCGAAAGTGGCGATCCTTTCGCAGATCGGCAAACGCCGGAAGGCATCGAAAGTCGTATCGGCTTGGCTGCGCGACCATCCTCAGGATGTTGCACTCAAGGAACGCACCGCGTTTACGATGCCGCGCGCCGTGGATCTTTCAGGGGCCGAATCGATATTCTCGAATGGCGAGGAGACCGCCTTCGACACAGCCGCCGGATTTTTGCCCGAACGAGCCACAAAGATGCCGCTCTTAGTGACGCGGCGTTTTATGGCGCTGGTATCGCGTTCTTATCCAACAGGACGCCCTGGCGCTTTTCCATTTCGTCGACGTCGAAATCCGCGATTAAATCCTCGAACAGGCGATGCCAGTTCAGCTCCGCTTTCAGGTGAATAAAGACCGATCCAAGGCCGAGCGTCGCGCGATCCATGAACACGAATTCGCGCGGCACCTCGACGCCGCCAACGCGCACCAACTCACTGTGTACATGGTGCACGACGTCGCGCCCGTAGATGCCATTGGTCGCCTGTCCGATCAGCCGCGGCCGATCGTCCAAGAGGGGTTCGTAAATAAACCGCGCCCAAATATTGAGGATTGAAACGACTTCCTTGGTCAGGTGGCCGAAACCCCAAATCCGGTAGGCCTCGGCCGCCAAATCTTCGTCATTCGTCTGCATGGCGCGGTAAAGATCGATAACCGCCTTGACGAACGGCGCCTTGAATACCCGGACGCAGCCGAAATCCATGAGATTGATGGCGCCGTCCGGCCTAACGCTGTAATTGCCCAAATGCGGATCGCCGTGCAGGACGCCGTAACGATACAGCGGCACGTACCATGCGCGAAACATGTTTTCGGCCACGGTCAGCGTCAACTCAGGCCGTTGCTGCACGGTGTCGAGTATTTTCGCGCCGTCGAGCCAGCCCATGGTCAAAAGCCGCTTGGTCGATAGCGCGGCGACCCGAGTCGGCACATGAACGCCGGGCTCATCCGTTAGGATATCGGCATAGAGGGCCATGTGACGGCCCTCGCGCTCATAATCGAGTTCCTCACGAAGCCGCTCGGCGATCTCTTCCTGAATCTGCCCGGTCGTCACCGCCCGGTCGTAGCGTTCGAACAGGCCGAGGATAAGCTTAAGCTGGCCGAGATCCGCCTCGACAGCGGAGGCCATGTCCGGATATTGGAGCTTGCACGCCAAGCTGGCTCCGTCGAGGCCCGTGGCGCGATGCACCTGCCCCAGCGACGCCGCGGCGGCCGCCTCGCGCTCGAAGCTTTGAAATCTGGCCTCCCATCCCCGCCCAAGCTCCGCCTGCATGCGGCGGCGAACGAACGGCCATCCCATCGCCGGCGCGTTCGACTGCAACTGCGAAAGCTCGGCGACGTATTCGTCGGGAATGGCCTCGGGGATCGTGGTCAGCAACTGCGCGACCTTCATCAATGGCCCTTTCAGACCACCGAGCGCCGCACGCAATTCGCGGGCGTGCGAATCGCGATCGACCTTTATGCCGAGATATCGTTCCCCCGCCATTCGGGCGGCGAGACCGCCGACGGCGGTCGACACGCGGGCGTAGCGAGCGAATCGCCCGCCGAGGCTGTTCTGTTCATCCATGCTTTAAGTATGGCCCGAACATCGCGCGAATCCAGGGGAGAGCGTCAAGACGTTACGCCGGCTCTTCGTGCAGCACCGGCCGCGGCAAGGGCGCCGGCGCTTTAAGCCCGGCTAGTTCGCGATAAACGGAAAGCGTGGCGGCGCACATGCGTTCCCGCGTGAAGGTTGAGCGAATATTGGCGACGCATTCGGCCGCCAATTCGCCTCGCTGGTCGGCCCCGAGATCGATAGCCGCAAGAAGGGCGGCGGCCAACCCTGCCGAATCGCCCACGGGAAACAGAAGGCCGGTAACGCCATCGACGATCGTTTCGCGGAATCCGCCAATGTCGCTCGCGACCACAGGCCTGCCCATTGCCTGGGCCTCAACGGGCACGCGGCCAAATCCTTCAGGTTGGATCGACGGCGCCACGACGACATCCGCCAGACAATAGGCGGCGGGCATATCGGCGGTCTGCGGCAAGAGGCGTACGACCCCGTCCAAACCGCGTGCATGGATCAACGCCAGGAGATCGCGGCGATACCGCGTCTCGCGACGATCGTCCCCAACCATCACGCAACAGAAATCCATGCGTCCAAGTTTGGCGAGCGCCTCCACGAGGACAAGATGGCCCTTCTTACGACTGAGCCGGGCTGGCATCAGGATGATCGGACGGTCGTCCGGCAGGTTCCAGTCATGCATAAGCTTAATCTTCCGCTCGGCCCCCACGCGCTCCGGGCTGAAGCGCAAAAGGTCCACGCCGCGGGGAATCGTCCGCAAGACATCCGGGCCGAGCCCGTATAGAGCGCGCAGATGAGCGGCCACGAATTCGGATATCGCAATCACGCGCGCGCCGCGCGCCATCACGGCGTTATACCGGCGCTTAAACGGCGTCTCGCCGCGATATGTATCATGATAGGTCGTCACGAAGGGGATGCCGGTGCGCTCCGCCGCCCACATCGCGCTCCAGGCGGGAGCCCGGCTGCGGGCATGGATAATATCGACATTGTGCTTGCGTATGATTCGGGCGAGCCGCTCGGCGTTGCGCCAGATGGTGAACGGATTTTTCGGCGCCAAGGGAAGCCTGACGTGAAGAGCCTTAACGCGATCGAGTTCATGAACCATGGGGCCGCCTTGGGACGCCACGATCGCCACGCCCCCAGCCTGCTGAATCGCGACGGCGATGTCGACGGCGCCCCGCTCGGCGCCGCCGAGGACCAGTCGCGGCAATACCTGAAGAATGGTAAGTGGCTTGCCGTTCTGTCGGACCAAAGGCTCGGCGGGAAAATCGAACACGCTCGTCATTGGCCTCGAAGCGGACACGGGGAACATATTCCACCCAGAGACGACGCCGGGCGAGTCATCGACGCCGCCTCGTTGATTCGGCGTCGTGGTAGTACCTAAAGAAACTCACTGGTCACGACAACTGCGACACGGGGAATCGTCCATCATGATCCAGAGGCTTCGACGCGACGGACTGCCCTCCCTCGCCTATTGCGCAACGCCTGGGCGTTCTCCCGGCGTCGTGTTCCTGGGCGGGTTCGCCTCGGACATGACCGGAACCAAGGCCATGGCGCTTGAAGCGGCCATGATCGCGCGCGGCCAAGCGTTCCTAAGGCTGGATTATCGGGGCCATGGGCAATCGGAAGGACGGTTCGTCGACGGCGCGATCGGCGATTGGCTCGACGATGCGCTGGCGGTTTTCGACGCGGCGACGCAGGGATCGCAAATCCTGGTCGGCTCTTCCATGGGCGGATGGATCGGCTTGCTGCTGGCGCTCGCGCGGCCGGATCGCGTATGCGGGTTTATCGGCGTGGCCGCCGCGCCGGATTTTACCGAGCGGCTGATCTGGCGGGACCTGGATCAGGCGAATCGCGAACATCTTCTGCGCGACGGCGTTTTGATCCCGCCGTCGCGCCATGGCGACCCTACGCCGATAACGCTGCGGCTGATCGAGGACGGTCGTGGGCGGCTTCTGCTCGATCGGCCAATTCCGTTCGCGGGACCTGTTCGCCTGCTGCACGGACAATGTGACGCCGAGGTTCCCTGGCGTCATGCGTTATCGACGGCCGAGATGCTCGTTACGGATGACGTGCGTATTATTCTTATCAAGGATGGAGATCACCGACTGTCCAGGCCGCAAGATCTCGAACTCCTTGTTGAAACCCTGGATTCGATGACGAATACGGTCGAAGGGGGATAGGCGCGCAGGATGTCGCTTGGAACCGACGTAACAATCCTTACGTATTGATATAAGAGTTGCCCGACACGCGATCGATGATCGTCGGAAGTCGGGCGATTTACCAGGTTGCCGTTTTGGACTAGGGTTATCGGGCCATCAGCATGCCGTGACTGCCAAATGGTTCCCACGGCGCGCCCCGACTCCCGTCGTTGGCATGAGGTTACGAATGGTCGACATCGTTAAGAACACGATCCAACCGCCGGCCCCGGGGCAGGAAAAGTTCCGCTCGGGACATCGACGCGGAATAGGCGCAAGGGCGCTCGACGGACTGAAGCGCGCGGTGGGATCAATCATGAGCCATCGTATCGTCGCAACGCTCGCCCTTATCGTCGTGACCGTGGCCGCGCTTTCGAACGCGTCGGCGCCACGCACGATCGTTGCGTTCGGCGATAGTTATTTCTCCGGTTACGGCCTTGACCCGACCGACAGCTTCCCGGCGCAATTCGAACGCGCATTGCGTGAGCATGGTCGCAATATTCGCGTTCTCAATCAGGGCGTGCCCGGAGAAACGATCGCGGACGGTTTGGCGCGGCTGGATCGGGCGCTCGCGGCGAAGCCGGCGCTCATCATTCTTGAGCTTGGCGCCAACGACGCCGAGCAGAGACTGGACCCGGCCGTGTCGCGCGCCAATCTGGACCGAATGCTTGCGCGCATCCACGCGGCCCATGTTCGCGTTTTACTGTGCGGCGCGATCGCCCCGACGGAATATGGCGAGGATTATCAGGGATCGTTCGACCCGATCTATTCATCGCTGGCGGCCAAGCATCGCGTGCCGCTTTATCCCTTCATCCTTGACGGCGTAGCCTCCGATTCCGATCTCATTCAGGACGATGGCGAGCATCCCAATGAAAAGGGCGTGCAGGTGATGGTGGAGCGCATCCTGCCCGTCGTCGAGAAGATCGTCCGATAGCCACCTGCGCGCCGACCTAAATCGGCTTTTCTTGGTCGCCTTCATGGCGCCAGCTTGACCGTTCGTTCAAGCTGGTGTTTCTATCGCGGCCCTGTTGGGATTAAGGCGCGGTGGCGGAGTGGTCACGCAGAGGACTGCAAATCCTTGTACGCCGGTTCGATTCCGGCCCGTGCCTCCAGTTCTCGAACAGGTCTTTATCGGAGAGTGGCGTCTTTAGAGCGGGTTTGCTATACGCAAGCGCTCGACTGCCGGCGCGATCCGGGTTGTCGCTATTCCGGGGTAGCTCAGCGGTAGAGCAATCGGCTGTTAACCGATCGGCCGCCGGTTCGAATCCGGCCCCCGGAGCCAGTTATTGGCGTGAACCTTGTTCGGATATCTCCGACGATTGCGTGCTCGGCGACCTATGCCGGCGCCGGCGCGCTC
>CAJCJC010000180.1 GCA_903970575.1 Alphaproteobacteria bacterium | reverse complement strand
CGACCAAGATCGTTGACCGCGCCACCGGCGAAATCATTTATGGTCGTGTTCCCGCCTATTCCGTGGTGGTTCCCGGCAGCCTGCCGGGCAAGCCGCTGGCCGATGGTGCGCCGGGGCCGTCGCTTGCCTGCGCCGTGATCGTCAAGCGCGTAGACGCCAAGACTCGCGCCTCGACTTCGATCAACGCACTCTTGCGCGATTAAGGCCCGGTCGCTCTCTTATGACGATCGACCCCGTCGCGCTTGCGCAGACCCTCATCCGCTGCCCAAGCGTCACCCCAGCGGATGCCGGCGCGATCGGCGTGCTTGCGGACGCGCTGGAATCGCTCGGTTTTTGCTGTGAGCGTCTGATCTCGGAAGAGCGCGGCGGCCCGCCGATCAGCAATCTTTACGCCAGGCTTGGCGCCGGAAAGCCTAATTTTTGCTTCGCCGGCCATACCGACGTGGTGCCGGCGGGCGATATCGCTGCCTGGACCGCCGATCCCTTCGCCGGCGCCGTCAGGGACGGCATGCTCCAAGGTCGCGGCGCGGCCGATATGAAGGGCGCTCTGGCGGCCATGGTCGGCGCCATCTCTATCTATCTCGCCAAAAGCGGGCCCCCATCCGGCTCCATCAGCCTGCTGATCACGGGTGATGAGGAGGGCAGGGCGCTAAACGGCACGCGCTCGCTGCTCGACTGGATGAGCGCCAAGGGCGAAAGGATCGACGCCTGCGTGCTGGGCGAGCCAACCAACCCGGAGCGTCTGGGTTCCACGATCAAGATCGGCCGCCGCGGCAGTATGACCGGCAGGCTGGTCGTGCGCGGAACCCAGGGTCACGTCGCCTATCCTCAATTGGCGGATAATCCCTTGCCGCGCCTGGTCCGCCTGCTGGCGGCATTGGACGATCTGACGCTCGATAACGGTACGGCGCATTTCGATCCATCCAACCTTGAGATCGTGACCATCGATGTCGGCAACGCCGCCACCAATGTCATCCCGGCCAAGGGCGAGGCCGCGTTCAACATCCGCTTTAACGATACCTATGACAGCGCGGCGATCGAGGCTTTAGTTCGTGGCGCGCTCGACGCGATAGGCGGCTCTTATGAACTTAGCTTCGACGTGACAGGAGAAAGCTTCCTGACCCCGCCGGGACCGCTCGCCCGGATCGTCAAGGACGCCGTGGAGGCGGTGACCGGGCTGCGTCCGGCCTATTCCACCACCGGCGGCACGTCCGACGCCCGCTTCATTCATCGCCATTGTCCCGTGGTCGAATTCGGTCTGGTCGGCCAGACCATGCATAAGATCGACGAGCAGGTCCCGGTCGCCGATATTCTTGCGCTGACGGAGATCTATCGGGGCGTTCTGGAGCGGTATTTCGCCCCGTCGCGATAGTTATCTTTGGCCGTGAATGGGAATGGTCATAACGAACGCTGTTCCCGGCTCGTCCCGCTTTACCGTCAATTCGGCTTTCAGTTGCGCCAGCAGCCCAGACACGATCCGCATGCCGAGGCCTTTGCTCTTCTTGGGATCGAACCCTTCCGGCAGGCCATCTCCCGCGTCTCGAACGGAGATCGTCAGCATATCGCCGTCGCGTTCAAGCGTAACCCAGATTGGACGGGTCTCGCCCGAGGAATAGGCGTGTTTCGCCGCATTTGTGATCAATTCCGTCACCACGAGCGAGATCGAGATCGCACGATCGGTGGTGATTTGGACTTCTTCGGCGACCGAGACATGAACGTCGCACTGACCGGCGGCGTCATCCATGTCCTTACAGATATCGGTCAGATAATCGCCAAGGTTGAGGTTTCGGATTTGCCGGGTCCGGTAAAGCCGCTCATGGGCGCGTGCGATCGCCGAAATGCGGGAGACCGCTTCCTGCAGTTGCTCCCGCAATTCGGTTGTGGAGGCGGCCGAGGATTGCAGGCTCAGCATGCTCGCCACGAGCTGCAGGCTGTTGGTGACCCGGTGATTGCCCTCTTGCAACAGAATTTCCTGTTGCTCGAGCGATGCCTTCAGATCGCGCTCGAAGCGCTGCCGCTCGATCGCCATGCCCAGAAGATTGGCCGCGCCTCTCAGGAATGCCACGTCATGCTCGGTGAATGAGCCGTCCGACCGGCTATCGACCTCCAGAACGCCCCACGGCTTGCCCTCGCCTTGCAGAATAACGTTCATGGCGCGGTGAATGCCATGAGCTACAAGCAATTCAGGCGTCCGGAACCTCCCCTCGTGGTCCAGATGATTCGATATCACCGGCTTGCCGGTGCGAAGCGCGAATCCCGCTGGCGATTCCAGGTCCGCGCCCACCGTGGCGTGCCCGACCACGCCTTCGTCCCATCCCACGCCCGCTCGTACGATCAGACAGTTTCTTTCGGGCAGATGCTCCATGGCTTTGCAGAACTCCGCCTGCATCCCCTCGGCCACCAGCGTCACCGTCGTTTCGATCAGGTCGGGAAAGGGCGTGCCTTGTAAAGCTAGAACGCCGAGTTCGGCCAAAATCTCCTGCTGCCGCAGCCGCAGCCGGAGGGCGCGCGCCGTGATCGCGGGAAGGTCGTCGCCGCCCGGCTGCGATTCCGCGATGGGCGTTGGATCGGATGAGGCGGTCATAAATTTGTCGTTCCGTGACTGGTCGCGACGTCAAGTACCACGAATACGAATCCGTCGAGCAGAGCGTGCGCCGTAATATTGGTCCACAAATTACGCCGCCAAAGATAGACGATCGTCAGAAGCATACCCTGCAATCCCGCGACCACGGCGTGGGCCACGCCCCAGAACGGCGCATGGACCGCCCCGAATGCGATGATGGGCACGATCGCGCCCACCCAACGGTTTCCAGTCAGTTCCGTGATCCGTTCGATCGGATATCCGCGGAAGAGAATTTCCTCCGTCACGCCCGCGCTGATCGCCACGAAGATTTGCAGCCAGATCGGCAAACCGATCACCAACCGCGCCTGCGTATCGTTATCGACCGGGAAACCGGCCGACTGAATAAGAGTCGCCGCGCCCAGCGCCAGGATCAGCAATCCCGCCATGACGCCGCCGCCATATAGAAACGCCGTCCAGCTTGGCCGAACCAGTCCGATCGAGGAAAGCGGGCGCCGTTCCCACACAATAACAACCGTCATGATCGCGAGCGCCAGCGCCCAGACTACCGCCTCGTTGATCGCTATTTCACTGGCGGCTTGTATCCGCCCCGGCAGGTTTCCCCCGGCGCCGGCGGATAGAATGGCCGGCAGGACCAGCGCGATCGACAGCCCCGTCAGCGCAGCCGCATTCCGACTCCGCCGGCTCGGGGCCAAAACGATCATTTTTCGTCCATAAGCCGCACGAAGCGGTCGAACAGATGATGTGAATCGGTCGGTCCAGGCGATGCCTCGGGATGATACTGCACGGCGAAGACTGGGCGATCCTTTATCCGAAACCCTTCATTGCTCCCGTCGAACAATGACACGTGAGTCGCCTCGCAATTAGCCGGCAGGCTTTCAGGAATCACCACGAACCCGTGGTTCTGGCTGGTG
>CAJCJC010000179.1 GCA_903970575.1 Alphaproteobacteria bacterium | reverse complement strand
GGGCCGGGACCGAAGGCGCGGAGTACTATCGCGTGGCGCCGGAGCCTGGGGATATCGAGATCGAAAAAATCCTTTTCGACAGCTTTCTGGGAACCGATCTGGACCGGGCGTTGCGGGCGCGGGGTGTGGATTCGGTGATCGTGACCGGCGTCAGCACGGATTGCTGCGTCGACTCAACCGCCCGCGCCGCGTTTCACCGCGATTACGATGTTTTCGTGGTCGCCGACGCCTGCGCGGCGGACAGCCCGCATCTACACCATGGCGCGCTGGCCGCGCTGGAGCGCAATGTGTGCCTGCTGGTGGAGTCGGCGGCGGTGATTCAGGCGCTGGAGGCGAAGGCGGGGTGAGTGGTTTTGTATGTCTCGGTAAGCGCCTGATGTCGAACAAGCGCATCGCCGCAGGATACGCGCCTGCCTTGACGCGGATCGCGTAGGGCGGAAAAGCGCAGCGCATTCCGCCATCTTCCGCGCGGAATCGAAGCTGGCGGAATGCGCTCCGCTTTTCCGCCCTACAACGTTTGCCCTCAGACCCGCCCGATAACCTCGAAAAGCTCGCCCACCGCGCCGCGCAGGTAGAGTCCGTCCTGGTATTCCGTGGTCAGGGTTGGCAGGGCGCCTTCGCCGACGGGCGCGATGCCGGCCGCGCGGATATTGGCGCGGACGCGGTCCAGATCGTCTACGACCAAGGTAACGAGGGCAAGGCCGGTGCGGTCCAGGGCCAGGGGGTAGACGGTTCCAGGCGGCCGGATCGCGCGGAACTCCCAACATTCAATGCCCACACCTTCGCCCATGACGCCAAAGCGGAAATAGGAGCCGGCGGGAAGGCCGGTCAGCGTGTTCAGCCCATCCTGTTCCGCCGCCGTGTCCCGGGTCGATTTGATGCCGAAGGATTTTTCGAAGAAATCCCAAACCGGCCAGCGGTCTAGGCACATGATCGAGCAGCCCTGGAACGCGCTGTGCAGCGCCTCCGGGTTTCCATGCATGATGCCGGCCGGCAATTTGACCGGCCAGGGCTTGTTGTCCAGCGTCAGGCCATAGGTGATGAACATCTGCTCGCCGGCCGGCCCGAAGACGGAATAGCCGGTGACCTCGACGTCGATCTCCGGATGGATCACGCCCGGCAACGGACGGTCATGATAGAAACTGTAGAATGTCGGCGGCGAGAGGGTCTTGGCGCCGCCCTCGGTCATTTTTTTGTAGGACTCGACATCGCTGCGCGTCATCAACTGGAACGTGGCGAGACCGGGATCGGTTAGCTGGGATTCTGGGCGGGGCCGGTTCAGCACGGCGCCGGCGGGGGCTTCCAGCAAGCGCAACGCGCCATATTCATAGGGGGAAACGCCCTTTGCGTGCAGAAGGGCGTATTTCCGGCCGGCTTCGCCAACACCCGCGACGGTCGGCATTCGGCCGCGCAGCCGGCCCGTCTTGGCGAGGTCATACCCCAAAAGGTCGTGATAGAAGCGGATGCTCGCATCCATGTCCGGCGTCACCACCGTGAACACCGCGGCCCGGGCGGCGAGCGGATTGGTCGGAACCGGATCGATCTTCGGCATATGCGCCGGGGCCGCCGCGGCCAGCCCGTTGGGCGCCAAGCTGCTCGACGCCAGCGCCGCCATGGCCGCCGCCGAATAGCCCATGGCTTGCCGTCGATTGAAATCCTGCATGGTGGGTCTCTCTTGGGTGGGGGCGTGCGCTCGATGTTGCCGGGCTTATGAGTATTTTCCGAGGTTATGCCCGAGTAATGCCGCACTCTATAAGTGAGGGTTATCCGCATTGAAAAGAGTTCGGTCGCGATGAAGATAAAATGGCTTAACAAGCCCCAAAAACACGATTACCCGGCGGCGGCGTCTTATCTCAGTTTGAGCATGGATGAAGTCGCCGCCAAGAATGCGGCGGAGGAATTGCAAAACGCCGAGATGAGCGCCTTCGCGGCCAAGGATATTTTTCGGGAATCCGGATTATCACTGCTTGGCGTCAGCGACAGCCATGTGCAAAAGGACCGCGATGCGATTATCAGAGAGGAAAAGCTGTCTCCGCTGTTGCTGTACCGGGACAAGACGCATAGCAGGCTGATCATCGCGGACGGGTATCACCGACTCTGCGCCGTCTATAAATTCGACGAGGACGCGATCATTCCCTGCAAGATCGTTTAAGCGGGCAGCATGAAAGCGGTGGTCGCGAACAACGCCGCCTTGGCATCCGCCGCGCGGATGTTCCATGCCACGGCGCCGCCGAATTTCCTGGAGGCCGCGCATGAATGGCGGCGGCTTTTCTCCGAAGCCTGGGGTACGTTTCTGCTGGTCGTGGTCGCCTCCGGCGCCGGCGTCATTGGCGCGACGAGCGGAGGGGCCGTGACTCTCGGCATGAAGGTCGTGGCGCCAGGGATGATGGTGATGGCCGTCATCTATTTCATGGGCGCTGTCGGCGGCGCGCATCTCAATCCCGCCGTGACGCTGGCGTTCGCGGCCCGCCGCAATTTTCCCTGGAGCCGGGCGCCCGGATATATCGTCGCTCAATGCCTGGGCGGCGTTGCGGCCTCGTGCTTCCTGCGCGGCATGTTCGGTAATATCGCTGGACTGGGCGCCACGATACCCGGCCCTGGGGTAGACGCGCTCCAGGCTCTGATAATGGAAGCGCTTCTGACCGCGGGGCTGGTCAGCACCATTCTCGGCACCGCCTCGGGGGCCCGCAATATCGGCTCGAATGGCGCGATCGCGATCGGGGCTTACATTGCCCTGGCCGGTCTGTGGGCCGCGCCGATCAGCGGCGCCTCCATGAATCCCGTGCGCTCGCTGGCGCCGGATTTGGTACGCGGCGATATGGGGACCAGTTGGATTTATGTCACGGGCCCTTTGATCGGTGCGATGATCGCCGTGGGCTTCGAATGGATCCTCAAAGGGAAGGCGACCGAGGCAGGCACTGAAGCCGCGGAGGGCGGGAGCGAATAGGCGATAGCGCTGGCTATTTCAGGTTCGGGATGAGCCGGTTTTAACCCGGTAGGCTTCCATGCTGCAAAAGACTCCACAAAGCTGCGTTAGGGCGCCGGTCTCCTAGAACGGTCGGTCGCCCTTCACCCACATCCTGTGCATCTCACGGATATATTTCGTGTCGTCGAACAGCGTGCCGGTGTGCAGCGTACAACGATTGTCCCAAACCAGGACGTCTCCCACGCGCCATTTGTGGCGATAGACGAATTTCTCCTGGGTCACGAATTCCGTCAACTCGTCGATCAGGCGGAAGCTTTCCTGTTGATCCATGCCGACGAAGCCGCGCGTGCCGCCGCTGATCCAGAGCGCCTTGCGCCCGTCGGCGGGGTGGGTGCGGATGAGAGGGTGAATCACGTCCGGGTTGGCGGCCTTGATTTCGGGCGGCAGTTCCTGGCGGTTATGCTCCCGGCTCGTCATCAGATATTCATAGCTGTGTATCATCTTCAGGTCGTCGATGCGGGCCCGCATGTCGTCCGGCAGGGCGGCGTAGGCGGCGCATTGATCGGCCAGCAACGTGTCGCTGCCCTCCGGCGGAACCTGGATCGCGTATAGCATGGTGCACATCACCGGTTCGGCCTTGTAGCCATAATCCGTATGCCACCCGATGCCGTCATTATGCGCGCCGACCGGCCTGCCATTCTCGACACGGTTGGACAGCACGTAGATATGGGGGAAGCCGGGCAGGGTGAAATCCTGAAGCGTGTGGCC
>CAJCJC010000178.1 GCA_903970575.1 Alphaproteobacteria bacterium | reverse complement strand
TGCTCTTCCGATCTTCCTTTACGAGAGACCTGTAGCTGCTCCACCTCTCCGAAATCGCGCACCAGGGTTTTGGCCGCTTTTTCAGCGGCGCGAACCATGACGTTGATGAGGGGAGAGCGCGAAGCCGCCAAGGGATTAGTCCTTCGCTCGTTCGACGTAGGAACCGTCCTCGGTCTTGACCACGATGCGCGTACCGGAACCGATAAAGGGCGGCACCATCGTTTTCACGCCGTTCGACAGCAACGCCGGCTTATAGGACGACGAGGCCGTCTGGCCCTTAACCACCGCGTCCGCCTCGGTGATCTCGAGGGTGACCGTATCGGGGATGGACACCGCGAGCGGCGTCCCCTCATACGTCTTGATCGAACAGATCATTCCGTCCTGCAGGAACGAGGCAGGATAGCCGATGATGTCGCGCGGGATCGTCATCTGCTCGAAGGTTTCCTGGTTCATGAAGGTGAAGCTGTCGCCTTCGGAAAACAGGAAGGCGAATTCGGATTCGTCCAGGCTTACTCGCTCGACGGTTTCCTGGGTGCGATAGCGCACATTCGTCTTGTTGCCGGATTTAAGGTCGCGCATTTCGACCTGCACTACCGAGGCGCCCTTGCCTGGATTGAAGATTTCGCTCTTCAACACAACCCAAAGCTTGCCGTCCTGCTCAAGCACGTTGCCCGAGCGTACGGTGATTGCCGCGACTTTCATCTCTTTTCTCTCGTCTCATTGACCGCGCTGGGTCCGGGTCGCCATTGTGTGAAATGGGAACCGGCCGCGCCGTGTTCGTTTCGTGTGTGATTCAATTGCGCCGGATAAGCACGCGTCCGGGGCGAGACCACTAGCAGTTCAGCCCCTGGCCCGCAACCAAACGGCGCGGACGAGCCTTGGATATGGATCGAACCCGCCTTTTTCGCCAGCCGTCCAACGCAGGATTCTATCTAAAGCATCATGCCAGACATATCCCAGCTTTTCGACCGATCCGGCGCCGTTCCTCGTCCGCCGCTCGGTCGCTTCGCACGCGAATATTGGGCGTTGGCCGTCGACCGCCCCGATCCGCCCGCGACCGCGACCTTGCCGGTGGGAGATGGCCAGATCGTCTTCGTTCTGCCGGGATTTCTCACCAACGATAGCCTGACGACGCCGCTGCGGCGGTTTCTCGATTCGCGCGGTTTTCACAGTTTCGGATGGGACCACGGGCTGAACTGGGGACCGACCGACAGCGCGCTGGACCATATTCGCCGCCGGGTGGTCGCCCTGTCGGATTTGAACGGCGGCCCTATCGCGATTGTCGGCGTCAGCCTTGGCGGCCTGCTGGCCCGGAACGTCGCCTATGAGGAGCCGGCGCGGATCCGCCACGTCGCCACCTTGGCCAGCCCGTTCCGCCTGCCGACGGCCAGCGGCTTCGAACCGCTGATCCGGATGTGCAGCGCCTTTTACAGTCACGATCTAAAGCTGTCGCGGCTGGCGGCGCCGCTGCCGATGCCATCCACGGCCTTTTACACCCAGGATGACGGGGTGGTGGCCTGGCAAAGCTGCCGCTCCGATGAGCCGGGCTGCATGAATATCGGCGTCACCGGCGCGCATATGACGATCTGCCGGAACCCCGTGGTGCTGGCCGAGCTGGTGCGCCGCCTGGCGGAGGATAAAGGCGGCGCCGGCTAATCCGTCAGTTTGAAGCTCGCGAGCCGGTTGAGGCTTACGCCCGCCTCGGCGGCCTCCAAAGCTAGCCTGCGATGAAGCTCCGGCGGCAGCCTGACCAAAAACTTCCCAGAAAATTGTTGATCGGCGATAGGCGGGGGGATGGTTTCGCCCCGCGCGCCCAAGTCGTCGACGACTTCCGCGACCAGTTGCTTTACGCCCTTAAGCGCGGCGAACTGATCTTCATCGAGCCAGGAGAGCGACGGAAACTCGGCGCAGGTCGCGACGTATTCACGATCGTTCGGTGACCAGGATATTCTGTAGGTGTAATGATCATTCATCTTGCAATTCCATCAACCTATCGATCGCTCGAACCACCTGCCTGACTTGGTAATCCTTGGCTTTCCCGCTCGCGCCCCTCTGGATGTTAATGCGGGGGTCTCCTATCCAAGGGGTTTTATAGACTTGATGGCTTGTTGCCTGCTGGCGAGGCTCGCCGAAATAATGGACACAGACCTTCGCCAGGTCAGCAAATCTGATGTTTGAAGGGTTCTTACGTAGTTCGGTGACAAGATCAGCGATTTTAACCATATCGGCAAGAAATAGTATCCTTATTGGTATCGTCAATGACTAAAGAACCGCCCTGGTGGCGCCCGGACGTTTTCGCGCGGCGTCGGCCGGCGCTGGAGATGCGCGCCCGGCTCAGCGCCGCGACCCGGACCTTCTTTGCCGAACGGAATTTCCTCGAGATCGATACGCCGGCGTTGCAGGTCAGCCCCGGGCTGGAGCCCCATCTGATCGCGTTCGCGACGGAGCTGTTGACGGCGGATAGGCAGTCCAGCCGGCCGCTCTATCTTCATACATCGCCCGAGTTCGCGATGAAAAAGCTGCTGGCCGCCGGGATGCCGCGAATCTTTCAATTGGCGCATGTTTTCCGAAATGGCGAGCGCGCCTCGACGCACCACCCTGAATTCACCATGCTGGAATGGTATCGCCCGGGGGATTACGGGGGCGTGATCGCGGATGCGACCGATTTGATGGCCCATTTATCGGCGGTCGCGGGGGGAAGTCACGCATCCTGGCGGGGGGTCGAATGCGACGTGACCGCCATGCCGGAGATTGTCACGGTTCAGGCGGCTTTCGATCGGCATGCGCATGGCCTCGACCTGCTGGCCACCTCCGGGGACGTCGACGCGTTGGCGCGCGAGGCGCGGCGCATTGGCGTGCGCGTGGGGGAGGATGACCGCTGGGACGATCTGGCGCTGCGCATCCTGGCCGAGCGGATCGAGCCCGCCCTTGGCGCAGGCCGGCCGGCCTTCCTAACCGAATACCCGGCCGAGATGGCCTCGCTCGCCCGGCTGAAGCCCGGCGACCCGGCCGTGGCGGAGCGGGTCGAGCTTTATGTCTGCGGCGTGGAGCTGGCCAACGGGTTCAGCGAACTGACCGACGCCGAGGAACAGCGCCGCCGCTTCATGGCCGATATGGATTTGAAGGAAAGCCTGTATGGGACGCGATACCCGATCGACGAGGATTTCCTGGCCGCCCTTGCCCATGGCATGCCGGAGTGCGCCGGCATGGCCCTGGGTTTCGACCGTCTGGTCATGCTGCTGACTGGCGCCCAGCATATCGAGGATGTGTTGTGGGCGCCGGTTGGGTGAGCGGGAGCATTTTCCGCCTAGGCCGACCGCGGCCGGCATCACCCTCTCCTAACCTCTCCCATCGAGGGAAAGGGACATGAACGATCACCCCGCGAGCGCGGCCTGAATGGCGCGGTCATAGGCGATCACGCCCGCGGCGGGGCCGTCGGGGTGGGCCCATACGCCGGCTGAGGCGCAGATGAAATCGGCGCCGGATTTCACCAGGGGCGCGCAATTTTCAGGGGTGATGCCGCCGATGGCGACGCAGGGGATTTCCATGAGCTGGCTCCACCATTCCAGGATTTCGGGGTCGGCTTCGGCGACCACGCCGCGGGTGGCGGAATCGAAGAAAGCGCCGAAGGCGACATAGCTGGCGCCTTGCTCGGCGGCCTCCATCGCGCGGTGGCGGCTGGTTTTGCAGGTGACGCCTATGATGGCGTCGGCCCCCAGGATGCGCCGCGCCTCGGCCAACGGCGGATCCTCGGCGCCGATATGCACGCCGTCGCAGCCGGTTTTGGCCGCGATGTCGGGCCGGTCGTTCAGGATGAAGGCGACGCCCCGGTCCTGAACCACCGGGCGCAACGCCTCGGCCGCGCGCGCGATCTCGTCATCGCTCGCGGGCTTCAGCCTAAGCTGCACGGCCGCCACGTCCGCCGCGTCGAGCGCTCGAGCAAGCGCTTCGGCGAAACTTGGCAGCGCGATGACGGGCGGCGTCAGCAGGTAGAAGCGGCAGCGCGAATCCGCCGCCATGATGGATCAGGCCTGTCCGAGATAAATCTTAATGATCTGGTCGAGCAGGACCAGCGCTTCCTCACGCGGGCGCTGAAAGGTGTTGCGGCCGATGATCGAGCCGTTCGCGCCGCCATCGCGGATTTCGCGAATTTCGGCGTAGAGCGAGTCCAGATCCTTGGCCTCGCCGCCCGAAAACACGACGATGCGCCGGCCGTTGAAACACGCCTGCACCACGTGGCGAATCCGCTCGGTCATCGTGGCGATGGGGATGCGCTGGGTTTCATAGGTTTTCTTGGCGGCCTCCAGCGCGACGACGGCGGTGGGCGGCTTTACCTTGATGATATGGGCGCCGAGCAGCGCCGCCATGTGAGCGGCGTAGGCGCAGATATCGACCGCCGTCTCGGCGGGCTTCGACAGATCGCCGCCGCGCGGATAGGACCAGATGACCACGGCCAGGCCGACCGATTTCGCCTCTTCCGCCAGTTCGCGGATTTCCTCGAACTGTTCGTAGGCGGCGTCGGAACCCGGATAGATGGTGAAGCCGACGGCCGAACAGCCGAGCTTCAGCGCGTCGGAGACGGTGGCGGTGACCGCCTGATCCTTTTCCGTGGCCAGGGAGTTGCTGGAGTTCATTTTCAGAATGGTGGGGATTTCGCCGGCGAAGCTGGCGGCGGCAGCCTCCAGCATGCCCAGGGGGGCGGCGTAGGCATTCAGCCCGGCATCGATGGCGAGCTGAAAATGATAGCGCGGGTCGTAGGCCGGCGGGTTGGGCGCGAAGCTGCGCGCGGGCCCATGCTCGAACCCCTGATCGACCGGCAGGATCACCAGCTTGCCCGTGCCGGCCAGCCGCCCCTGCATCAGCATGCGGGCGAGATTGCCCTTGGTGCCGGGATTGTCGCTTTCGTAATTCGCCAGAATCTTGCGGACGCGCGGCGTCATTTTCATGTCTGGATACCCGAGGCTGGTTGTGTTGGCCCTGAATAGCGGAAAAACGCGCGCTGGCAAACGCCGAGCGGCCCCGGCGCGGGCTTAAGGCGGAAGGCCGCAGTGGCGGCGGGCGGTGAAGAGCGGGTTTTTGAGGTTCATCAGGTCCAACCCCTCCGGCCGCAGATCGTGAAGCTTGGCGCCCAGGCTGGCGGCGATGCCCCGCAAGCGCGCGCCTGCATCCGGATGGCCGGTGAAGATGATTTCGGTGACGCCAGCGTCGAACGCGGCCAGCGCGTCGCCCGCCCGGTCAGCGCAATCCAGCATCGCGGTCAAGGGAACATGGGGGAATTCCGCGCGGGCTTGGCGGATCAGCTCCACGAACCACCCGGCCCCGGCATAGGCGCTGGCGCCTTGCCCGCTGACGGCGACGACCGGGCGGCCGCTTTCGGCGCCCGCCCTAAGCGCCGCGCGCAGATGGGGGAGGCCGTGCACGATGAAGATGACGGGCGGAGGGTCCGGGATTGCGCGGGCGATTTCAATCACTCG
>CAJCJC010000177.1 GCA_903970575.1 Alphaproteobacteria bacterium | reverse complement strand
GCCCAGGCCTGTATTTCGTGGAACCCAGCTTAGAACCGGTTTTGCCGAGCGCTGTCGCCGAGGCGATCGTCGATCAGTCGCTGGGTAAGCGCGTGGCGAAGAGCGCCGCCTGGATGGTGATGAAGCGCCTGGCGTTCAAGGGGATCGGCCTGTTCAGCACGCTGATCCTGGTGCGGCTGCTGGCGCCCGAGGCGTTCGGCCTGGCGGCCATCGCGTCGACCGCTTACGACGCGCTGAACACGATTTCCGAGTTCTCTTTCGCCCTCGCGCTCGTCAAAATGAAAGCGCCGACACGCGAGCATTACGATTCAGCCTGGACATTGATCATGCTGCGCGGCTTCGCGATTGGCGCGGCGATGTTCCTTAGCGCGCCCCTGATCTCCGAATGGATGCGCGAACCCCGGCTGACCGACATTACGCGGGTCATGGCGATCTATCCCGTGCTGTGGGGCTTCGAGAATATCGGACTGATCGAGTTTCAGCGGGACCTGCGGTACGATCGACTGTTCGTCTATGACGTACTGGGCAAGATCGCGGGGTTTATCGTCGTGATTCCGGCGGCGTTGATCCTGCATAACGCCTGGGCCGTGGTGCTGGGCACTATCGCGCCGAAGATCGTGCAGATTCCGGCCAGCTATATCATGCATCCCTATCGCCCGCGCGTCTCGTTCCGGGCCGGGGCGGAACTTCTGAGCTTTTCCAAATGGCTGTTCGCGACCAACGTGCTGAGCCTCACCAATAACTACATGATCACCATCCTGATCGGACGCATCGGCGGCGCCGGGTCGGTCGGGTTGTTCCGAACGGCCGAGCAGATCGGCATTCTACCGGTCAGCGAGGTTGCCGCGCCGATCAGGGGCCCGATGTATGCGGGATACGCCAAGGTTCTGCATGACCGGAGACAGTTATGCCGACATGTGGTGGACGGGCTGTCGCTGACGCTGATGATCATCACGCCGCTGTCGATCGGCATCGTCCTGACCGCGCACTTGATCGAGCGGGTGGCGTTGGGGGCGGAATGGGCCGGGGCGGCCCCATTCATCCAGGTGTGCGCGTTTTACGCCTTGTTCGAAGGGATCGGCGAGTTCACCCACAACCTCTATGTCGTGACCGACCGGCAGCGACGCTTTGTCGAGATCATGACGCTTACGGTCGTGGCGCGAACCGGGCTCGTGATCTGGGCGGGGTTTGCCTATGGGGTTTTGTGGGCGGCGGCGATGTTCGCGCTCACCAGCTTTTTCAGTTCCGCCATCTGGTTCGGACAGCTGACGACAATGATCGGGCTGTCGCTGATGGAAACCTGGCGCGCGATCTGGCGGACGCTCGCCGCGACCGGCGCGATGGCGGCGGCGGTGTATTACTTCATCGCGGCGTGGGGCGACGATGCCGGCGTCACCGCCCGGCTGACCGAACTTGTCGCCGCGATTATTCTGGGCGGCCTGGTTTATATCGGGGTTCTGCTCTGCCTATGGCTGATGGGGGGCCGGCCTTCAGGACCGGAAGCCCTTGCGAGCCGGGCGTTCGGACGGCTGTGGGCGCGGCTTGACATGATGCGCCATAAGCCAGCGGCGGCGCGCTGATGGGATGGCGGCGCGGCCTCGACTTGGCGTTAGTGGCGATGTGCGGTAACCATTACGTTGGAGTCATGATTCCGCGGTCATTTTTGGCCCGGTACGCGGGACTTTATGCATTAATGAGATGTTCGAGACCCTGGGCAACGCCACAATCCAGCTTTTTGCTGATGGGCGCCCGGTTCTCGTGACCGATCCGTGGCTTGTCGGCACCTGTTATTTCGGGAGCTGGGCGCTCGATCACGCCCTCACCAAGCGGCAGATCGATAACGCGGTCACCTCCGAGTATGTGTGGATATCACACGGTCACCCGGACCATCTGCATCACGAATCGCTGGATCTCTTCGCGAAGGGCCAGAAATTCCTGTTGCCCGACCATTACGATGGCGAGATTCGCAAATTCCTGATCGACAAGGGCTTCGACGTCACGGTCCTGAAATATCGCGAATGGTTCCAGGTATCGCCGACCATCAAGGTGCTGTGCCTGGACAATATAAACCAGGACGCCATTCTGGTGGCGAAGCTAGGCGACGCGCTGCTGATCGACCAGAACGATTCGCCGACCTCCGGCGAGGCATCGTTCCTGCGCGGCCTGGTCAAGGCGCATCCCAACGACAAGACTTATCTTGCGGCTTTATGCTCGGTCGATGCCGACATGTTCAATTTCGTGGACGGGGAGGGCCGATCCCTCGCCGGACCGCCGGATGAGCGCAAGCCGGGGGCCGTGTGGAACGTCGCGCGTAACGCGGACCGGTTGGGCGTCAAGAATTTCTGTTGTTCATCCTCGCAGCATATTTATGTCCGCCCGGATTCGACGTGGGCGAACGCTTACCGGATATCGTGGCAGGACATGGAGCGGTACTGGAGCCGCCCCGGCGTTCGTTTGATCGAACCGTTCGTCACGGTGGACGTCGCGACTGGCGCGGTAACGCCGCATGATCCACAACATCTGGGCGGCGACCTGACGCAGATCAGCGACTCCACCGGCGAGGATGACTGGAGCGCGGCGGCGACGGCCGAGGAGTGGTCGACGGTCGAGGGGTTTTTTCGCCGGTTCGAGCTGGTGCCACGCTATCTCGACTTCGTTGAAGTCAATTTGGGCGGCGAGACCCGGCGTTTCGATTTGAACGCCACGGCGGGGGCCGGCCCGAAATCGCGCGGCATTCGTTTTCACGCACCGAAGCAATCTTTTCTCGAAGGGATGAGATGGGGCTTCTTCGACGATTTGCTGATCGGCAATTTCATGAAGGTGCACCTGACCAATACCAGTCTTTACCCCAGGTTCACGCCACTGGTGGCCAAATTGGGCGGCAACGCCAAGGTCTACACCAAGAGCGACTACACCAAATTCCGTTGGCGCTATTTCCGCCGCAATCCGGTCGGCACGGCGATCTATCTTCTGGAACCGGAAATCAATCACGTGATCATGCCGTGGTTCCGGGAATTCGCGGAATCGCTGGGCCTTAAGAAGCCGCTGAAATATCTGTATCGCACGCTCCGCGGCGACCCTATCTTGAATGAGAGCGGCGACGCCGCGCTGTCGCCGCCGGACCCAGCGCGGTACCTGACACTAGCGCCGGAGCGAACGCCGGCCTTGGTGGTGGTGGTCGATACCGAGGAGAATTTCGACTGGGACGCGCCCTATTCTTCCACGTCGACGGCGGTTCACGGCATGGAGCGGATCGAGAAGCTGCAACAGATATTCGACCGCGTGGGCGTCAAGCCGCTGTACATGATCGATTATTCGATCGCGAGCCAGCCTGAGGGTTACGGCCCCTTGACGCGGATC
>CAJCJC010000176.1 GCA_903970575.1 Alphaproteobacteria bacterium | reverse complement strand
CCCGCACTGGCAACGCGGAAGGCGTCACGCAGCACCGGAGCTATGTCCTCGGCGCGGGTAACGACATAGTTATGCTTGGTCACCGGTAATGTTATGCCGGTAATATCCACTTCCTGAAAGGCATCGGTGCCGAGGACTTTGCTTGGCACTTGGCCGGTGATGCAGACCACGGGAATCGAGTCCAGCATGGCGGTGGCAATGCCGGTAACCATGTTGGTGGCGCCGGGGCCGGAGGTGGCAATGGCTACCCCCACGCGTCCCGAGGCCCGGGCATAACCGTCCGCCATGTGGACTGCGCTCTGCTCGTGGCGCACCAGGATGTGACGGATAGGAAATTTGCGCAAGGCGTCGTACGCCGGCAGGATGGCGCCTCCAGGATAGCCGAATACCTCGCGTACTCCTTCTCCTTCGAGTGTTGCCCAGATAATCTCCGCACCCGTGAGCCGGGTTTTTCTATCTTGGCTGGTCATAGTGCTCCTAGGTAGGTCTTCGTATCCGCCGGCCGCGGCGCAAGCCAGAACGCTCTATCGTGGCCTTGTTCAAATTTCTCCAGCGCTCCCCCATGTTTGAGCGACAAGCCGATATCGTCCAGGTTTTCACCCATAAGCCCGAAGGAGAAGACCGGGAGACCCTGGTCATAGATGGCGCCCTGAGTCAGATCGTCCGGGCCGTCCTCGCGGCTATAGGATCCCGGCATCAGATGCACGTCGATGGCGGTGACGTTGCGCGGCACCGGGAGCGAGGGATCGATCCGGAGCGAGCCATTGGTCTTGACGGACGCCGCGATTTCCGTCAGGCGCGGCCTTTCCCGCTCCACGACCGACGCGACCGAATCCCAGACCATACGCTGAGCGTTCACGCGGAGCGCGGAATAGAGCGAAAACATGGGGTCGCCGCGCATCGCGCGATGCACCTCGGGTCCGGTTTCCGGCGCGCGGCCCTGCTGGCGCTCGAATTCCGGCTTGACCCGGTTGTCATAGGCGAGACGCATATCGTCCGCGAGATCGTTCAGAACAAATGAGCGCAACCCAGCGACGAAATTCTGCCGCGCGCGTTCTTCCGCGAGAATCTCCGGCCGCATCGCATGTTTCAGTTCCAACATTTCATGCCCCTTTCAATGCTCGAGCAACCCACATAGGGAGCCTGCCACGGTTCGCTTCACGAACGCAATTGGTTCGGACAAAATTACCGCGCCTTCGGGGTTAGGGCATCGACGCCTCGTCCGTAAGGCGTCTTGTTCAACCGCGCGCGGTCGTCTTATATCATTCAAATATCCCGCCCGGAGGAGCAAAATGCAGTTCGAACCGACCATGATTTGCGAGAACAAGACGGCGCGGGAGCTTTACGAGGCGGTGAAGGCGAACCCCGCCCGGGCGCGGTTCGGATTCGGGAAGAAGCTGGCGATCGTGAATGTCGATTTTCAGCAGGCCTATACCAGGCCCGATCTGTTTCCCAAGACATCCTATGTGACCGACCCCAGGCAGATCGAATACACCAACCAGATTTCGGCCCTGGCGCGCGGCCGCGGCATGCCGGTGATCTGGACGCGCGTCGCCTACAAGGCGGATGCGGGAGACGCCGGCGTATGGGGCACGCGAACGGACACGCCCGATAGCCTGCAGAACATCAAGGTCGATTCCGAGCGCCACGCCTTCGACCCGCGCGTCAAGATCGACGAGGCGGTGGATTTGGTGTTTACAAAAAGGATGCCTTCGGCGTTCTTCGAATCGCCCTTGCAATCCTATCTCGTCTGGCATCAGGTGGACACGGTGGTCGTGACCGGCGGGTCGACCAGCGGCTGCGTGCGGGCGACGGCGGTGGAAAGCCTGTCGCGCGGGTATCGCACCATCGTTCCGGAGGAATGCGTCGCGGACAAGCACGAATCCTATCACTTCGCCAATCTGACCGACCTTCAGCTGAAATACGCCGATGTGGTCGGGGTGGCCGAGGTGGTCGACTGGCTGAACGCAGGGTCGAACTGAGCCATGCATCGCGACCCCAATCTTTACGATTACTGGCCCTATCGCGACCGGCCGAAGATCGTGTGGCCGGGCGGCAAGAAGCTCGCCTTCTGGGTCGCGCCCAATATCGAGTTCTATGAGTTCGACCCGCCGCCCAACCCGAGCCGCAAGCCCTGGCCCCGGCCCAACCCGGATATCGTGCCCTATTCGCTGCGCGATTACGGTAACCGGGTGGGGCATTGGCGTTTGATGGAGGCGATGGACGAATGCGGCGTGCGGGGCAGCATCTCGCTATCGATCGCGATGCTGGACCATCATCCCGAGATCATCGAGGCCTGCGTCGCGCGCGACTGGGAGTTCTTTTCCCACGGCGTTTACAACACGCGTTACTCCTATGGCATGTCCGAAGAGCAGGAACGGGCGGTGCTGGAGGATTCGATACGCTCGGTCGAGCAGGCGACGGGGCGGCGCATACGGGGATATCTCGCCCCCGCGCTGACCCATACCGAAAAGACCATGGACCTGCTGGCGGAATATGGATTCTGGTACACCTGCGACCTGTTCCAGGACGACCAGCCGCAGCCGATCAAAGTGAAATCCGGGAAACTGATCTCCATGCCCTATAGCCTGGAGGTCAACGACACGATTACCTATGGGACCTATGCGATGTCGCCGCGCGCCTATGCCGACGCGCTGATGCGCCATTTCGACCAGCTTTTGGCGGAAGGCGACGAAAGCGGCACGGTGATGTGCATTCCACTGCACCCCTATCAGGTGGCGCACCCGCACCGGCTTGCGCCGTTCCGCGAGGCATTGCGCTACATCACCGGCCATCGCGACGATGTGTGGGTGACGACGGCGCGGGAGATCGCCGAGTTCTATAACGCCAATTGTTACGACCAGACATTGGCCGATATCGAACGCCGGGGACTGGCGAGGCCGGGCAGCGGCTTCTCCGGCGCCGCGGCCTGAACGGGAGAGCGAACGTCATGCCCCTTCCCGACGACTATCTGGTCTATCCGCATCGCGCCAAAGGCCCCGATCACGACCGCTATGACGCCTCGCCTTATCGCGAGCGGCCGCCGATCGCGTTGCCAGGCGGGGCCAAGCTTGGCGTGTGGGTGACGGTGCTGGTGGAATTCTTCCCGCTGAACCCGTCCGGCAAGCCGTTCAAGGCGCCGGGCGGGATGCAGACGCCCTATCCCGATTTGCGCCATTACACGACGCGCGATTACGGCAACCGGGTCGGCATTTATCGTATCCTGAAAGTGCTGAACGATTTGGGCGTCAAAGCCAATTTCGCGGTCCAGGGCGCGGTGGCGGAGCGCTATCCGGTGCTGATCCGTGACATCGTTGGCGATGGGCACGAGATTTGCGCCAATGGCTGGGACACCGATTCGTTGCATTACACCGGCCTGGACCCGGCGGTGGAGCGCACATATATCGCCGATACGCTGAACGCGATCGAGGCGGCTTCGGGCGCGCGGCCTACGGGGTGGATCAGTCCGGCCCGGGCCGAGAGCTTCGACACGCCGGATTATCTGGCGGAGGCCGGAATTGCCTGGTTCGGCGACTGGGCGCATGACGATCTGCCGACCGCATTCCGCACCAAGAGCGGGACGATGACCGCCCTGCCCTTGTCGAACGAGTTGGACGACTGGCAGATCTTGATCGAGTACAAGCGGCCGGAAGAGGAATGGGTGCTGCAAGTGACCGACGCGGCGGCGTTGCTGCGCGCCGAGGCGGACCGGTTCGGGCCGCAAATTCTGTCAATGGTCGTGCGCCCCTATGTGACGGGGCAGCCCTACCGCATCGCGCCGTTTAAGCAGAGCCTGAAGACGGCGCTAGCCCAGCCGGACGCGCGGGCGGTGACGGCGGACGGGATTTTGGGGATGGCCGGATAAGCTCTTACCCGACGAGCCGATGCGGGGGATTACAAGACTGGTTAAACTAGACTGAGTACGCTATGTAATACCTGCTTATCAAAAGGTATTACCGAGGGAACCATGGCGACCAATGTGACGAGCAAGGGACAAGTCACCATACCCAAGCCGATCAGGGACCTGCTCGGAATCCAGCCGGGGAATGCCATAGATTTCGAGGTGGGCGCCGACGGCCGTGTCTCTCTGGTCAACCGTTCCGGCGCGCGGCCGATAAGCCGGTTCGAGGCGCTACGCGGATGCGCCGGCCCCGGCCTTAGCACCGACGAGATCATGGCGCTGACGCGAAGCGAGTAATGAGCGCGACTCTGGTCGACACCAATGTTCTGCTAGACCTGATCACCGATGATTCCCAATGGGCGGACTGGTCGATCCAGCGGATGGACGCCGCGGCGGCGAAGGGCGCGCTCACGATTAACGACGTTATCTATGCCGAGTTGTCGGTGCGCTTCGCCGCGATCGAGGCCATCGATAATTTTCTTGAGCGAGCCCGGATCGTGATCGCGCCAACGCCGCGCGCGGCCTTATTTCTCGCAGGCAAGGTATTTCAGCGCTATCGCAAATCAGGCGGCGCGCGGACCGGGGTATTGCCCGATTTCTTTATCGGCGCCCATGCCGCCGTGACCGGCATGACGTTGCTGAGTCGGGACCCTGGGCGCTATCACACCTATTTCCCGAGACTGGAATTGGTCTCGCCCTGAGGAGAATTCATGCTGGGTTGCATTCATGGGGTGACTACGACCGCTTCTGATTTGGGCGCCGTCGAGGATGCGTATGCCCGCTATCTCGGTTATCGTACCGTCGAGACCGGAAGGATCAGCGAAAGCACGGCCATCGGCTGGGGCGCGCCCCTGGCGGCGGGGCGAGATTATCTGGTGATGGAGCCGGAGAGCGGGGAGCCCGTTTTTCTGCGGTTCGTGAAGCAGGATTTGCCGGCGGGATACAAGGCGCTGACCACGTTCGGCTGGAACG
>CAJCJC010000175.1 GCA_903970575.1 Alphaproteobacteria bacterium | reverse complement strand
TTCAACGGTGCTCTTCCGATCTCGCCGATGGGGATATCGACTCCGGGCTGGATGTCCGGGTTGCCGGCCTTGCCGATGCGCCAGATGCGCCCGTCTTTCAGGCCGATATCCGCCTTGACGATGCCCCAGTGATCGATGATCAGCGCGTTGGTGATGACGGTGTCGGCGACATGGGCCGATGTCAGTTGCCCCTGGCCCATCCCGTCACGGATCACCTTGCCGCCGCCGAATTTCACCTCCTCGCCGTAAAGGGTGAAGTCTCGCTCCACCTCAACGATCAGGGCGGTATCGGCCAGACGGACCCTGTCGCCGGTGGTGGGTCCGAACATCTCGGCATAGGCTTGCCGCCCGATCTTGAGGCTCATTCCAGCGCCCCCATGATCTTGCCCTGGAAGCCATAGACTTTCCGGTCGCCGGCGTAGGCGACCAGCCGCACGTTGCGGGTCTGCCCAGGCTCGAACCGGACCGCTGTTCCGGACGCGATGTCGAGCCGCATGCCCCGCGCCGCGCCGCGATCGAAGGCGAGCGCCGCGTTGGTTTCGAAGAAGTGGTAATGCGAGCCGACCTGGATCGGCCGGTCGCCGGTATTGGCGACCTCGATCTCCGCCGTGGCGCGACCTTCGTTCAGGATGATTTCGCCCTCATCCACCAACATTTCGCCTGGGATCATTCCGCGCTCCCCCTCACACGATCGGATTATGGACGGTGACCAGCTTCGTCCCGTCGGGGAAGGTCGCCTCGACCTGAATGTCGGGGATCATCTCCGGCACGCCGTCCATCACGTCGTCCCGGGTCAGGATCGTCGCGCCATATCCCATAAGGTCGGCTACGCTCCGCCCATCCCTGGCGCCTTCCATGATGGCCGCGGTGATGAACGCCACCGCCTCCGGATAATTGAGCTTAAGGCCCCGCGCCTTGCGGCGCTCCGCAACCAAGGCGGCGGTGAACACGAGCAGCTTGTCGGTCTCGCGCGGTGTCAGTTCCATGAATTATCCGAATCCCTTGGTCCCAGGTTACGTATCCCATATTCGCGGCCGGCGCGCCCGCAGTGAAGCGTACCATGGCCGCATGACGCCGCGCAGCGATTCGAAATAGCTCTTTGCGTGCTCCGCGCTGCCGCCAAGATAGCGCGCGACCAGTATATCGGGCAGTGCGGTGATGCCGCAGCTTCCGTCGACGGGGCTCAGTTGGCGACAGGCCTCCAGTAAGTCAGGCGGCGGCGCGACCCCCGCGACGATCATCACGCCGGACACATGGCGACCGCCCAGGCCGATAGCGGAGCGCATGATCCTGTCCCCGGCCTCGAACGCCAATCTCTCATCCCACAGCAGCCGCGCGCCGCGCCTCACGCGCGTTGCTTGGCGCAGCCGGCCCTCGCTGAAGCTTTCGCCCGAGGCGCGGCGGCCGAAACAGGTGATCTCCCAACCCGCGAACACCGCGCCTTCCGCCAGTTCGACATTTATTTCCATCCGCGCCATGGCCTGGTCGAACAGAATGGTTTCCTGCGGCAGGAATTCGAGAATACCCCCGGCCTCGACCGACATCCTGTTCAGTTGGCGGGCTTCGAGGCCATCCGCCTTATACCATTTGGTGGCGGCCGGCGTGGTCAGCAGCGCCTGCGCCGAAGGCCCGACCCTGATATCGACAGTCAGGTCGTCGCCTCCCGCTACGCCGCCCGGCGCATGCAGGATAACCATATAGCAAACGCCGCGACCTTCCGGATACAGCGCCTTTTGAACGGAAAGAGGACCGGTATGGCTTCGCGCCGCCAGAATGGTGGCGTCCCCATCGCGCCGGAATGCGAGCGCAAGGGATGCCGGCCAATGCCGGGCGGGCGGTATGTCGAAATTATCCAGAGTCGGCCGCCGCCATTTTTAAGAAGCTCCCGCGCCAATGAGTTTTTCCGGCGCCGTTCCCGCGAAGACGCGGCAATCGATCCAATCTCGGTATCGTTCCTGACCCATCATTATCCAAAACGCCCGCTAGTACGGCGTAAGTCAAGCTTGGTCCGAAGACGCCGAATGAACGAATCGCCGCGGTATCCCTACCGATCTTGACGCGGGATGCTCAGGGCGGAACGCATTCCGCCGTCTTCCGCGCGGCGCCGAAGCTGGCGGAGTGCGCCTCCGCCCGCGCTCATCCACGCGGGCATTGAGCGCGGAACCGTCATTGGCCGCGAACTTGTTTCAATGGCCTACGAATGCGATATATCGGTTCTATAGAAATTGGAGGTTCTCCATGCCGACCTTGTCCGCGCATACGGATGAGGCGACCGCTTCTCGCGTCAGGGAGATGGCGAAGCTGGAAGATCGCACCCCTTCGCAGATCACCGCCGCCGCCGTGCGCTGGTATGTGCGTTTGTCTGCTTCGGCGCGAGACGCTTTGCGTCGAGTAGAGGCGCAAGGCGATCGGGCGATAGAAGAAGCGGCGTGGGCGGCTGGCAGAGCGCTGTTGGACCGAGAGTATAAAGCAATTCTCGATCGAGGATTGACAAACTATACGCCGACGCTTCCCGCCATCGCCTCGGATGAGGCGATCCTCGCCGAGGCCGTCCGGATCACGCGCCATAATTGATCGGCGGGAGCGTTGCTCAGGCTTTGTCTCGACTTGAACGTTTGGTGTGGCGCATTTCTCTCTCGCCGCCTTGGTCGTGAAGACACCGCGACGATCGCCCTAACGGAGGCCGTTAGATCGGGTCAGACGCCACGCGGTCCGGTGGCGCTCGTCGTTTCATGGGGCATGCTTGAGCGCCTGCGTATCGTGCTTGTACGAGATCTCGGTTTTACGGATCGGGATGCCGGACGGCTCGCGGAACTGATCGCGAGCTATGCCCATGAAGGCCCATCTCTCACCCTGGGGGCGTCGGTGTTATTCCGATTCTTGGCGCATCCCTTCGAGGCTCTTGGCTGGCTACGACAAGAGGCATAGCCGCACCATTTACGCCGGCCGCGACATCCCTCAATCAGTCGCCGGGGCGGCCTGAAGGGTCAATCGCCAAATCATTGATTTTATTTTATGATTTTGGTGGGTGCAGTAGGATTCGAACCTACGGCCCGCTGATTAAGAGTCAGCTGCTCTACCAACTGAGCTATGCACCCGCGCGAAGGACGGTGATATAAAGGACATGGCCCGTTCTGTCGAGACCCGCCGCCATCGCCTAAAACCTGGGCGCGTATAAAATAACCGCGTCAACCGCGCGATAGTAGTTTATGCTCCAGCATCAAAGGCAATATCGTCCAAGGACCATGAAGCCCCGCGCCGCTTTCGTCGCTTTTTCCCTGGCGCTTGCCGTCGGCGCGCGCCCCGCCGCGGCGTCCGATGACCCCGTGCGGGAGTCCGTCGCCGAAACAATTCGCAAGCTCGACCTGCAGACGGCCGTACCGCATGTCGCGACCGCCGACGACATGTCGTCTCTCTGGGATTTCGATATTCCCCAGGCCGCCATCTGGTTCGTGGCTGTCCTTTGCGTCCTCATTCTGGCCTATATCGTGCGCGACATGATCCCCGGATGGCGGTCGCGCCGAGACGATGGCTGGGCCGATGGCGCGCTGGGCGATCCAGCCGGCGCCGTGTCGCCCCAGGCCAGCCTCGCCGACGCGGATATGCTGGCCGGCCAGGGGCGTTTCGTCGACGCCATGCATCTCTTGCTGCTGCATAGCCTCGTGGAAATTCGCCGCCGGTTGAAACTCGAGTTCTCCGACTCATTGACCAGCCGGGAAATCCTGCGGCGCGCAAGCCTGCCGGAGGAAGGCACGGCGGCCTTGCGCGGAATCGTGACGCGGGTGGAGCTTAGTTACTTCGGCGACCATCCCGCCGGCCGGCCGGATTACGAGGCATGCCGCGCCCGTTATGAGGATCTGGCCGGAATCCTGACGCGGTCCGCCGCGTGACCCGGTTCGCCGCATGACTCGGTTGGCCGCATGACTCGGGGCGATTCAATCTTTTCCCGGCGCACGCTTATCTTGTGGAGCGTCGCCGCCATCGCTGCCTTCGTCGTTGCGCTTTATTTCATGGGCAGGGGTGATGGGAATACGCCGGATCTTACCGGCCCCACGGTCGCGTCACGCTCCGCCCTTGGCTATGCCGGCATCGCCGATATCCTGCGGCAACTCGATATGAGCGTGATCGGCAGCCGTAGCCGGGCGCGCTCGATCGAACGCGCCCAGGGCGCCGGGGTTCTCGTCATCGCCGAACCCCGGCTGTCGCCCTCGACCATGACGGTGGGGCGCAAGCTGCTGGATTCCAGCGCGGTTCTGCTGGTCCTTCCGAAATGGGACGGCGTGGCCAGCCAGACCCATTCCGGTTGGATCGAGAATGCCGAGCTCGCCGCGCCCTTCATGGCGTCTCTCGCGCTCAATCTCGTCGAAGCCGACGGGAAGGTCCAAAGGGGTCCCGCGCCGGCCGATTGGGATCGCAACGCGATCGGCGTCGCCCCGGTCCTGTCGGCGCCGATGCAGTTCATCCGGTCCGATACGCTGAAGCCGCTGGTTGCGCATGGCGACCAGATTTTGGTCGGCGAGGTCGAGCGCAAAGGCCGACGAATTTTCATTTTAGCCGACCCGGACGTGCTCTCCAATCAGGGGCTGGCCAATCCGGTGAACGCCGATTTCGCGGTGGCGCTGATCGGCAAGCTGCGCCAGGGCGACGGACCGGTGGTGTTCGACGAATCGCTCAGCCTCGTGACCGGCTCAGGCCCGAATATTTTTCGGCTGCTGTTCCGCTTTCCGCTGTTGACCGGGTTGGTCCTGGGCCTGGTTGCGGTCGGGCTGCTGCTGTGGTCGGCGATGCCGCGTTTCGGCGCGCCGGACGCGCCCGCCCCGGCGCTTGAGTCCGGCAAGCGCGGACTTATCGACAATATCGCCGGCTTGGTGGGTTTCGCCGGGCGTCGGCCCGCGATCGTCGCGCGTTTCGTCGACGCGACGATCCAGGATGTCGCGCGGCGGCTGCACGCGCCGCCGGGCCTTGCCGGGCGGGCGCTGACCGCATGGCTCGCCCGTGTCGGCGAAGCACGCGGCGCGAAATTGGACCCACGCGCGGCGGTGGAACGGGCTGATGCGCTGACTCGCGCCAAGCGTGGCGACGCCGCCGCGTTGGTGGCTTTGGCGCGCGATATCAATCAATGGAAACGGGAAATCATCAATGGACCTGAACGATATCAGACAACTCGCTGAGGGCTTGCGGGCCGAAATCCGCAAGGCCATCGTCGGCCAGGATGAAACCGTCGAGCTGATGCTGACGAGTCTGCTCGTCGGAGGCCATATCCTGCTCGAGGGCGTTCCGGGCACCGCCAAGACCTTGCTCGCGCACGCCTTCGCGGCGGGCGTGTCGCTGCGATTCGGCCGCATCCAGTTCACCCCGGATTTGATGCCCGGCGACATATTGGGCACGAATCTGTTCAACTTCCAGACCAATGCCTTCATCCTGACCAAAGGACCCATCTTCACTCAGTTGTTGCTGGCGGATGAGATCAACCGCGCGCCGCCAAAGACGCAGGCCGCCTTGCTGCAATCGATGAATGAGCGGTTCGTCACCATCGATGGGGTCAACCATCCGCTGGGCGAGGAGTTCATGGTCGTCGCCACCCAGAATCCGATCGAGCAGCAGGGCACATACCCGCTGCCTGAGGCGCAGCTCGATCGTTTCCTGTTTAAGATCGTCCTGGATTACCCCACGCGCGACGAGGAGCGGCGTATTCTCGCCCGCCATGGCCACAGCTCGGCGATGCCCCGGCTGGAGGAGTTCGGGCTCCAGAAGATCGTGCCGGAGGGCGCGCTGCCCTCCATACGACGAAATGTGGCCGGCATTCGCCTCTCCGACACCCTGATCGATTATATCGTCGACGTGATCCGCGGCACCCGCGACCATGCCGCGTTCGAGGTCGGGGCGTCCACCCGGGCCGGCAACATGCTGGCCGCCGCCGTGCGCGCCTACGCCGTGCTGCAGGGCCGCGATTTCGTTATTCCGGACGATGTAAAAATTCTGGCGCCGCCGGTTTTGCGCCATCGGGTGATGCTGTCTCCGGCCGCCGAGATCGAGGGTCTGGGCGCCGATAGAATTATCGCCGAAATCCTGGACCGGACGGCCGCGCCTCGATGATCAAGCCGACCGGCCTCGCGGTCGCCATCTTCGCCGCCGGCATTCCGCCGGCGTTGCTGCTCGTGATCCTGGCGCCGGGCCTTTGGCCGCTCTCCTTCGGCCTTGGGGCGCTGATGCTAGCGGCGTTGGCCGGCGACGGGCTGGCCGCGTTCCGCGCCCGCGATCTGCGCGTCACCTGGGCCGTGCCCGACCGGCTCTATATCGGCGATTCCGGCGAGATCGCGGTGACCCTCGCCGCCCGCGCGCTCGCGCGGCCCGTCACGGTGCAAATCCTGGCCGAGCAAACCGGGGCGCTCGATCCGCCCAGGGTGGCGGATGTCGTTTTAGACGCCTCGGGCCACGCGCGCTTCATGCTGCCGGTTGTTCCCAGGCGGCGCGGACGGGCGCGGATCGAGCGGCTCTGGCTTCGCTGGCGCGGTCCGCTCAGGCTGATCGACGTCACCTGCCGCCGGCAAGTCGATCGCTCGATCGACGTGCTGGCCAATGTGCGGGGCGTGCAGAGCGCCGCGCTGCAATTCTTCTCCAATGAGGCGATCTTTGGGACCAAGGTTCAGCGGGAGCGCGGGCAGGGCGCGGAATTCGACGCTTTGCGCGAATACATGCCCGGCATGGATAGCCGCTTCATCGATTGGAAGCATTCGGCGCGGCACCGAAAGCTGCTCTGTAAGGAATTCGATACGGAGCGGAATCACCAGATCGTCATGGGTTTCGATACCGGCTATCTGATGCGTGAGCCCGTGGAGGGGTTGGCGCGGCTGGATCACGCCATCAACGCCGGGCTGCTGCTCGCCTGGATATCGTTGCGCGGGGGCGATCTGGTCGGCATTTACGGCTTCGATGCGGTTGTGCGGCATTATCTGCGGCCGGTGCGCAGCCCTTCCAGCTTTGCCCGCATCCAGCAATCGGTGGCGGCGCTGGAATACCGGCCGGAGGAGACGAATTTCACTCTGGCGCTGGCGGAGCTGAATGTCAGGCTGCGCCGCCGCGCGCTCGTGGTTTTGTTCACGGATTTCGTCGATACGACCGGGGCAGAATTGCTGATCGAAAGCCTCCAGCGCACGGCCAATCGGCATGTCGTGCTGTTCGTCACCTTGCGCGATTCGGTCTTGCAGGAAATCGCCGACGCCGATCCCGCCGGTTTCGACGACGTCAGCAAGGCGGTGATCGCCCATGACATGCTGCGCGAACGCCGGGTGGTGCTCGAACGGTTGGAGCGTTTAGGCGTCCATTGCCTGGACGTCGCGCCGGCGGGGCTCTCGGCCGGGCTGATCAACCGGTATCTCCAGATCAAGCAGCGTGGCCTCATATGAGTGACGCGGCGACCGGCGCGCCCCTTGTTCTGAAGAGCACCCAATTCCGTAAGGCGCGTGAGGAAGGCTGGCGCGAACTTGAGGCGTTGGTGGCGCGGGCCGAAAAGCGCGGCGCGGCTTCGCTTGGCGCGGAAGAGCTTGAACGCCTGCCGGTTCTTTACCGCATGACCTTGTCGGCTCTGTCCGTTGCGCGAAGCATCGCGCTCGACCGCAATTTGCTGACCTATCTGGAGGCGCTATCGATGCGCGCCTATCTCGTCGTCTACGGTCCCAGGGTACGGCAGGCGAGCGCGATCGGGCGCTATCTGGCGCGGGATTTGCCAAGGGCCGTCCGGCGGGCGCGCTGGCATTTTCTGATCGCGCTCGCGGCCCTGCTCAGCGGCGTCGCCGCCGGATACCTGCTGATGCGCGCCAACGAGGATTGGTTCGCGGCCTTGGTTCCGGGGGCGCTGGCCGGCGGTCGAGGTCCGGACAGCACGGCGGCCGAACTCAGGAACGAAGAGATTTTCGCGCCGTGGCCGGGCGTGGTCGAATCCTTTGGGATTATGGCAAATTATCTCTTCAGCCATAACAGCTTTGTCGGGATTCTGATCTTCAGCCTCGGCATCGCAGCCGGCCTGCCCAGCTTGATGCTGCTTGTCTATCAGGGGCTGACGCTGGGCGCGTTCATCGCGCTGCATGCCGAGCGTGGGTTGCTGGTCGATTTTCTGGGCTGGCTGTCCGTGCATGGCGTGACCGAGCTTGGTGCCATGTTGCTGTTCGGCGCCGCGGGCCTGCTGCTGGCCGAGAAAATCCTGTTTCCGGACCGCATGACGCGGCTGGAAAGCCTTGCCGCGCAGGGTCGCATCGCGGCCCAAATCGCCATCGGGGCCGTGATGATGCTGTTCGTCGCTGGGATGCTCGAAGGCGGCTTTCGCCAGCTGGTGCAGCCGACCGGCTGGCGTTTCGCCATCGGCGGCGCGACGGCGATACTATGGCTCGGCTATTATGCCCTGGCCGGGCGGCGGCGAGAATGACCGCCGAAATATCGCGCCATGGCCGCGCCACCGAATTCCTGGAGGGCCGCGCCGCCAGCCGGCGGCGGATCGCGATTACAACGCCGGAAGGCGTCGCCCTGTTCTTCGATCTCGCCGACCCCGGCGAGCGGCTGACCGCGTTTTTCATCGATTGGGTGCTTTGGGCGGTCGCGACCGTCGCGATCTATTTTGTATTTGTCTTCGTCGTCCTCGGCGCCTTCGCGCTCAGCGATAAGGTGGGCCTGGCGATCGCCATGTCGATCATGCTGTTCCTGGCCTTCGCCGTCCGCAATCTTTACTTCATCCATTTCGAGCTGGCGTGGCAGGGCGCGACGCCGGGCAAGCGGATGGTCGGCCTGCGCGTGATCGACCGCAAGGGTGGGCCGCTGTCGCCGACCGCAATCGTGGCGCGCAACCTGACCCGCGAGGTCGAGGCGTTCATGCCGCTCAGTCTTCTCCTCTCGATCGGGGCCGTGACGGGGTTCTGGTCGCATTTGTCGCTCGTCGCCTGGATATTGCTGTTCTCGGCCTTGCCGCTCCTGAACCGCGACCGCATGCGCGCGGGCGATTTGATCGCCGGAACGGTCGTGGTGGCGCTGCCAAGGCGCATGCTGCTCGGCGATCTCGTGGACAGCGTGGTCCATTACAGCTTTCCGGAACGCTATCTGGCGGCCTATGGCGCGTTCGAACTCCAGATCCTGGAGGATCTGCTGCGCCGCCCGAACGCGCCCGACGCCGCCAAGGTTCGCCGGGAAGTCTGCGACAAGATCAGGGCGAAAATCGCCTGGACCGACACGGTGGCCGACCCCGATGTCGAACGCTTCCTGACGGATTTCTACGCCGCGCAGCGCGCCTATCTGGAGCGCGAACAGCTCTACGGCAAATTCCGCGCCGATAAGACCGAGGCGGCGGGTTTTGCGGGCGGATGAGCATCGCGGACGGCGCGGACGGCGGCGGACATCGCGGAAATCGCCGGCGATGATGTCGATAATGACCGGCGATTGCGACGGTCGCCGTTACGGTCATGCGCGGCGGCCGGCCGGCATTGGTTTTTCCTTTTGGCCCGGCGCTCGGCATGGCGCGGGGCGGGGCGTGAGAATTTTGGCTGGAAAACTTTTCTTTTGCCCACAAAGCCATGACCGGCGTCGTTAAGAGTTCGCGGGATGTTTCCAGCGTAAACCCAATAAAGTGTTTCACGTGAAACACATCAGGACCGGCGGATTCCGCAACGGAGATGGTGAACCCACACCGCCGCAAGGCCCAAAACGACGATTAACCGGCGATTTCTCGCCACGGCCTCAGTCGAACACCGCCGCGACGTGTTCGGCCCGCAAGTCGGAATAAACCACGACGCATAAGATCGTGGAGAAGGCGACATATATGCCTTGTACGCCATATTCGAGAGCGGCGTATAGGATTTTGCTCCCCGTCGCCGCGAGAACCCGGTTGATCAGCACGCCCGCGGCGAGGCCAGGCGCCGCGATCGCCATGTTGATCCCGAATAATTTCAACCGATGGCCTTGGGTCAAGGCGATGCTGCGCCTCAGGCTTGCAATCACGCCAAGGCGTTCGATCGCAGCAACCGGCGGGGCTGCGTACAAGGGCATCGTGATCGCAAGGGAAGCCAGCGCCAGAAAGAGAGTGCCGGTCTTCGACGCCATCCAGCCGGGCAAGACATGCATGTGCAGAACGGCATCGCCCGTCAGCAACACGC